>JANOPL010000001.1:0-2168 GCA_031421835.1 Hyphomicrobiales bacterium
CCTGGCAAATAGGCCCAGCCAAAACCAAAGGCGGTGGCGATGGCAGCAATCGTAAAGGCTATGGGTTTGGGCCAACCGCCATACTGCAACTCCATCAAGGGCGAGGTGACGATGGCTTTCTTGAACCAGGTTTGCCGCGACAGGGCCCTGAGCAACACATGCCCGCCCGTCGAATGGCCAATGGCATAATAAGGGCCCGGGCAGTTTTTCGTGACGACGCTTTCCATGACGGCCCTCAGGTCTTCATCATATTCCCGGAACGAGCGGATGTGACCGCGAAGGTGATCTTTCAACAGCCGTTGCGAACCACCCTGTCCGCGCCAATCAAACCCGGCCACATGAAAGCCGCGGCGTTGAACATCACCCATGGTTTCGAAATAGCGTTCCGTAAAATCCGCACGGCCGTTCAGAAAAACAACAGTACCGTGCAGATGCGAACCCAAGGCGGGGGCCGTCATGGCGCGCAGGCGGAACTTGTCTTTGGTGCGCACGGTAAACACCTCCGTGCCTTTCGGCAATCGGTTCTCCGGTGTTTCGTAAAATTCCATAGCGCCCAGTCCCAGCTCCAAAGCTGCGGCTTTAACGGATTGAGCCGCAGAATGCCAGTTGGCTCAATTCAACATGTAAATCGAAGCGTTCAGCGCCGTCGCCAAACTGACCCAGCAGATATAAGGCACCATCAAAAAAGCTGCGAGCCGCGAACGCATGGAGAATGCAAAAATCGTGATCGCAATGACCAACCACATCAGAACGATATTGATGAGGCCCAACAGCGGCGACTGCGCGCCGAAGAATAAAAATGACCAAGCCACGTTCAACAGCAATTGCCCGAAAAACAGGAACAGCGCCGTTCCGGAATTGCCTGCCCGCCACACCAGCCATGCGGCAACGGCCATCATCACGTAAAGCACAGTCCACACCAGTGCGAACAGCCAATTGGGCGGCGTCCATGACGGCTTGTTCAATGTCGGGTACCACTCGGCGACGGATTGCATCGTGGCGAAACTCGCCACAAAGCCAGCCCCCAGACACAGCACAATAAAACCAGCCAAGACCAACCACGTTTTCATCACATCACCATGTTGCTTGCACCCAGCGAGCCTAAAAATAACAACGTTCCGAAACCTGCAATCGCCACCCCAACCGCCATTTTGCCCCAGCGCACCACAAAGGCTGTCGACGGATTATCGGCTCCGACAAGTTTAATCGCACTGCTTTTTGCAAACACAGCCAATGAAGCAATGCCAGCAATCGTCAGGAACACGCCAAAGCCCATGGCCAGCGTTGAAGCAACCCCAGCCCAATAGAGGCCAAGCGTATTCGATGCCACAAGAACCAGAATGGCACCTGAGCATGGCCTGATGCCAACGGCAAAAGCCATGGCAAAGGCCCGGCTCAAAGACCAGTCACCGCGCACTTCCGATGCTGCAGGGGCATGGCCATGACCACAACCGCAATTCTCATCGTGAATATGGCCGTCATAGGCATCAGGTCTCGAGACCAATTCAAACGGTCCAGGTGTCGATATTGGCTGCACAACCTTGCGACGAAAACTGTTCCAACCATTCCACACCAAATAAAGCCCCATGGCGGCGATCATCAAATAGCTGGCACTTTCCAGAAAGCTGGCAACATCTCGCGCCATGGCACTGGCCCCGCTGACAAACGCCAGCAGTACCGAAACGATGACGATGGCCGTCATGGCCTGAATCAGTGCCGACAAAAACGCGATAAAGATGCCGCGCTTCAATTCATTTTCTGTCGCCAACACCCATCCCGTGACGACAGCCTTGCCATGCCCCGGCCCTGCCGCATGAAACACGCCGTACAGAAAACTGATGGACAACAACGTCCAAGCCGCCGTGGATTTTGAGCCTGTTTTCAACTGGCGTATCGCATTGCTCATGCGGCCATAAAAATTCTGCTGCTTCGTGCGCATCCATAAAACCGGATCTTCCATAAAGGCGGTTTCCTGAATGGTGCCGTCAGCATTGCGGGGTTGCACCAAGAGTTTGCGCTTATCAATCACAACTGTTTTCTTGTCAGGCTGCGGCGCTTCCGTTTGCGCCTGCACTGTGGCCACGCCCAACCCCAACAGCAAAAACACCACCATCAACAACCGACAAATCATGTGCACGTCACCGTCAGGGGTTGCGCAAACATCGACC
>JANOPL010000002.1:0-39457 GCA_031421835.1 Hyphomicrobiales bacterium
GTGTACGGCGGTCGGTCCAGAACAACGCGCCAGTTTGAAGGTATCGTTTCTGAAAGTGGTTCAACCGTGCGGATGACACCTGACACATCACTGCGGATGAGAAACGGTGCCAGGTCTTTGAGCCCGGTCGTGATGAAGACGTTTGCGCCATGGGGCAAGAGTGCTGCAGCATCCACCAGCGAAGTCACTGAAATCCAATTGTCTCCCGCAACAGTTTGCCATGCGGGCCTTTCAAATCTGAAGAATTGTAGCCCGGAATCTTGAATTGCCGCGAAAGCATTTCCTGAAATCGTCGCGGCATAGGGATGTGTTGCATCAACAAGTACATTCATAACTTCGAGGTCAAGATAACGCCGCAAACCCTGAGCCCCGCCAAAGCCCCCGACGCGGAGTTTGCCTTCAGGTAGCAGTGGTTTTGAAGTTATCCCAGCCAATGAGGTCGTTACGTCATGACCATCTTTGATCAAGGCGGACGCAATCTCCCGTGCCTCCGCCGTGCCACCCAAGATGAGGATTTTTTTGAGAGTCATTGCGCGTCAAACACCCCCTCCCCCTTCGGGTACTCCCCCGTCGCTTCGCGCCAAGGGAGAACGTTTTCTCCCTCGCGCCAAAGGCGCGGGGGAGTACGGCGAAGCCGGGAGGGGGTGCAAGTATTAATTTGCATGCCCAATGATTTTCCCCGCACGATCAACCACAATCACGTCGGCAACACTTGCCCCCGCTAAAACCCCATTTACTTTTTCCAAGGCTTCGGATGCCACGCGCTGCGCCAACTCTGTTCCCGCCAATTCCAGAACCTCCATCGCCGTATTTGCCGCTAAAACCTGCGCGCACAATTCCGGCTTCACCCGGTGGGCCAGCCATTCAAAATCAACCTGGGATCGACCCGAATGCAAGTCCATGGACCCTTGGGCCAATTTCACGATTTTCGCAAAGCCCCCCCCAATGGTCACGCGCGGCACGGGGTTGACGCGGAGATATTTGAGCAAGCCCCCGGCAAAGTCCCCCATGTCCAACATGGCTTCAAGCGGCAAACCATAAAGCGCCCTTACGGCATCTTCCGATGTCGAGCCCGTGCAGCCGGTGACGTGTTGAAAGCCGGACGCACGCGCCACATCAATGCCGCGATGGATCGAAGCAATCCATGCGGCACAGGAATAGGGGTTCACAATTCCCGTCGTGCCCAAAATCGACAGTCCACCAACGATGCCCAATCGTCCATTCCAGGTTTTTTCCGCAATTGCCGCTCCACCGGGAACGGAAATTTCAATCTCGGCACCCACACCCATTTCAGCGCAAACCGTTTGCATCATTTGGCGGGGGATCGGGTTGATCGCGGGTTCGCCAACGGCAATCGGCAGTCCGGGTTTCGTCACTGTGCCGACACCATCCCCCGCTTTGAATATCACACCCGATGCGCGGGCCCGCACGGTCACGACAATCATTGCACCGTGGGTCACATCAGGGTCATCGCCGGCGTCTTTCACGATGCCAGCCCGGGCCCAGCCCTCACCCCGTTCTTCTATTGACAATGCGAAAGCCACCACTTGCCCCTTGGGCAATGTAATCTCGACGGGGTCCGGGAAACTGCCCGTCAGCAAAGCCGTGAGCGCAGCCTTGGTGGCGGCGGTGGCGCAGGCGCCTGTCGTCCACCCACGGCGCAATGCCTGTTCTGGCTTTTCTATTCGCATGACATGCAGCTATAAGGAGCAAATGAGTGTGACTCCAACGAAAACCGCATTGGCCTGGGGCCAAGATGCAACGGGTTTCTCAAGGCTTGACGCGGAAAGCTTTCCGCCCTTCGAGCCGGGTTGGGTGTGGCTTGTGGGCGCTGGCCCGGGCGCACCGGGCCTGATGTCACTGCTCTGCTACCATGCCATGCAACACTGCGATGTGGTTGTGTATGACGCGCTGGTGAACCCCGATATTCTGCGCTGGGTGCGCGTCGGTGCTGAACTGGAATATGCTGGCAAACGAGGTGGTAAACCATCGCCCACGCAAAAAGACATCACCGTGCGTTTGATCGAACTGGCCCAACAGCAAAAGCGTGTGTTGCGCCTGAAAGGCGGTGACCCGTTCATGTTTGGCCGCGGCGGTGAGGAAAGCCAGAACCTCGCCAAATCCGGCATACCTTTTCGCATCGTGCCCGGTATCTCATCCGGCATTGGTGGACTGGCCTACGCTGGCATTCCCGCCACCCACCGCGACACCAACCATGCCGTAATCTTTCTGACCGGCCATGACGCGACCGGCAAAATGCCAGCCAATGTCAACTGGTCCGCCATCGCCACTGCTGCACCTGTCATTGTAATGTATATGGGCGTCAAGAACTTAGGTGAGATTGGCAAGACTTTGATTGAAGCGGGCAGAGAGCCTGATGACCCCGTTGCCATCGTTTCAAACGCCTCACTGCCGCATCAGCAAGTGGCGATGACCACTTTGGGCGAAGCTGGCCAATTTATCGCCGAAAACAATCCGCCAACACCAGCAATCATTGTTGTCGGACACGCCTCCGACTGGCGCTCCTTGCTGGATTGGTATGGCCCTTCACTGCGCGAGAACAAGATTGGCTAAAGCCGTCATCGTTGCCGCACCTCATTCAGGAAGTGGCAAAACCTTGGTCACCTTGGGCCTGATCCGCGCGCTGCGAAACGCTGGTCATCATGTCGCTTCGGCTAAAGTGGGGCCGGATTACATTGACCCGCAGTTTCACAGCGGCGCATCAGGCGAAACCTGTGTCAACCTGGACCCGTGGGCGATGGGACCGCACGCTTGCAAAAGCCTGCTGCAAAACGACGCCGATATCACCATCATCGAAGGCGTCATGGGTCTGTTTGATGGACCGGACGGTGCCAGAGGCTCAACGGCGGATCTGGCAGAAGATTTAGGTTTGCCGGTCTTGTTGGTGATCGACTGCGCCCATCAGGCCCAATCCATAACAGCATTGGTGAACGGCTTTGCACAGCATCGGCCTGCGGTCCACATCGCGGGGCTGTTCCTGAACCGCATCAAAAGTGACCGCCACGCCGCCATACTTCGCGCGGCTTTGGCAGACTGCGACATTCCAATTATTGGCCAACTGCGGCACAACGACTCATTCCACATGCCCTCCCGGCACCTCGGATTGGTGCAGGCAATGGAGAATCAATCACTTGAAGATTTCCTTGAAACTGTAGCCGCAGGAGTCGCACGTGAAACATTTCTTGACAGCCTTTTTCAAATTGCGGCCCCCCCTGCGAATCAAGCCGAAAAGTCCTCAAGCTTTCTTCCGCCACTGGCGCAAAATATCGCAATTGCCAGCGACGAAGCCTTCTCGTTTGTTTATCCGCACGTGCTGAGCGCTTGGGCCAAGGCGGGTGCAAGTCTGCGCTTCTTTTCGCCGCTGGCCAACGAAGCGCCACCAAACGCCAACGCGGTATACTTGCCGGGAGGATATCCTGAGCTTCACGCAGGTAAGTTGGCAGCCAACACAACGTTCCTGCAGGGTCTTCGCAGCTTTGACGGTTTGATTTATGGGGAATGCGGGGGCTACATGACACTCGGTGATGCACTAACCGATGCCCATGGCGCAGAACATGCTATGGCAGGCCTGTTGCCACTCCACACAAGCTTTGCCGCCCGAAAGCTTCATCTGGGCTACCGACAGCTGACCAGCCTTGGTGCGCCATTTCCGAAGCACCTGCGCGGCCACGAGTTCCACTATGCCACTATCGTCAGCGAAGGCGATGCCGACCCTTTGTTCGAAGCACAAACTGCCAATGGCACCGCCCTGCCTGCCATGGGACTTCGACGTGGCAATGTCATGGGTTCGTTTGCGCACATCATCAGTGCTGTCCCATGATGGCCCGCGCCATCATGTTTATGGGCACGGGATCTGATGTGGGCAAATCGCTCATCGTGGCAGGCCTGTGCCGGTTGCTGGCCAACCGCGGGCTGAACGTTGCTCCGTTCAAGCCACAGAACATGTCAAACAATGCCGCAGCCGTGGAAGGCGGGGAAATTGGCCGTGCCCAGGCACTGCAAGCGCGCGCAGCCCGAATTGTCGCCAATATCCATATGAACCCGGTGTTGTTGAAGCCTGAGTCAGAACGCGGGGCACAAGTGATCGTGCAGGGCCAGCGCCATTCCACGCTCTCGGCCCGAGACTTTTTCAAAAACCGCCAGCAGTTCATGCCCGCAATCCTGGACAGTTTCCATGTGCTAACGGCAGCCCATGATTTCGTCTTGGTGGAAGGCGCTGGAAGTCCGGCTGAAACCAATCTCCGCAGCGGCGATCTGGCCAACATGGGCTTTGCCAAAGCCGCTGACGTGCCTGTGGTGCTGATTGGTGATATTCACCGTGGAGGCGTGATTGCATCAATGGTCGGCACCCATGCCGTATTGGACCAGAATGATCTGTGTCGCATTAAAGCGTTCATGATCAATAAGTTCCACGGCGATCCGGAACTGTTTTCTGAGGGGCTGGCAACGATTCAAAGCCAAACCGGATGGAAAAGCTTGGGCATCGTGCCGCATTTCGCCGGCGCCCACCGTTTACCAGCGGAAGATGCCGTTGCACTGGAAGAAAATCTCGCAAATCGCGGTGGTAAAACCAAAATTTGCGTATTGAGCCTGCCGCGCATCGCCAATTTCGATGATATTGATCCCTTGCGTCTCGAACCCGGCGTTACTGTCGATTTCATCTCGGCAGGCCAAGCCCTGCCCGGCGACTGCGCCCTTGTCATCATCCCCGGCTCAAAGTCCACAATCGCTGATCTGGCCGCCCTCCGCGCCAACGGTTGGGACATCGATATCGCAGCCCATATCCGACGCAGCGGCAAGGTGCTGGGCTTGTGTGGCGGTTATCAAATGCTGGGGCGCGTCATTCACGACCTAGAGAAGGTGGAAGGGCCACAAGCGATGGTCGCAGGCTTGGGCTGGTTGGACGTTGAAACCACCATGACAGCAGACAAAACGGTCACCCCAACCGCAGCCACACACGCTGCATCTGGAACAAGCATTTCGGCCTACGAAATTCATATGGGCCAAACCACAGGGCCTGATTGTGCAACGCCTTTCGCGATCACGGCAAAAGGTAATGAGGGTGCCGTGAAGGGAAATGTCATGGGCACCTACCTGCACGGCTGCTTTTCCAGCGATGGTTTTCGCTCAGCCTTCCTGAAATCATTGGGCGCAGATGCAAGTGACCTGGCGTATGAAGATCTGATTGAAACAACGCTGAATGAGTTGGCAGCGCACTTGGAAAAACATTTGGATGTTGAGGCGATTTTGGGATTGAGATGAGCTCTATGTCGAACACCCCCTTCCCCCTTTGGGGTACTCCCCCGGCCTTTGGCCAAGGGAGAAAACTTTCTCCCTCGCGTGCAGCGTGGGGGAGTACGGCGCAGCCGGGAGGGGGTGCCTGAACCATGCTGTACTTCTTTGAAGCCACCCTCGCCTGCCTGATCGAAAAATTCGTGGGCTATCCTCACGGCCTGTTCAAAACCTTTGGCCACCCCGTGCAATGGATGGGCGCGCTGATTTCTTGGCTTGACACCTCACTGAACATCAAACCTGACGACGAACTTGAAGGCCTGTTGCGCGGCGGCCTCGCAGTTGTCTTGCTTCTCGCAGCAACGGCATGTCCGGCTTACATGCTGCAAGACATCTTGAATGGCTTGACTGGCGGCTGGATCGTCAACACGATTATCGCCACCGCGTTTATTGCACAAAAATCCATGCGTGATCATGTCGTCGAAGTTTTGCACGGCCTCTCCTCGTCCATAGCTGACGGTCGCGCAGCCGTGGCAAAAATCGTCGGCCGAGATACAACGGAACTGGATGAATCCGGCGTCACCAAAGCCGCGCTGGAAAGCCTTGCAGAAAACACCGCTGATGGCATTGTGGCACCGGTGTTTTGGTACGCACTCCTCGGCCTGCCCGGGCTGGTGGCCTATAAAGCCATCAACACGGCGGACTCGATGATTGGTCATAAATCCGACCGTCACTTGTTCTTTGGATTCTGTGCTGCAAAACTCGACGATCTCGTCAACTTGCCTGCATCGCGTTTAACAGCATTGTTTTTTGCGGGCGCTGCAGCACTCACAAACATCAACGCCGGAAAACGCGCTTTGAACGCGGCCTGGGCCGATGCATCAAAACATCGATCCCCCAATGCCGGCTGGCCCGAAGCCGCAATGGCTGGTGCACTGGGTCTGCGTTTTGGTGGCCCACGCAGTTACGAGGAAGGGGTTGTGGACTTGCCGTGGATGGGTGATGGCCGCGAACGCATGTCAAGGGCGGATATCTCAGCAGGTTTGGAAATTTACGATCGGGCTTTGTGGATCATGCTGGGTGCGTTGGTGGTGATGGCAATTTTCCTTTAAGCACAAGTGGCAACCCAGCTGCTACAAACACCACATTATCCGCCACGACAGCGACGCGTTGATTGACGATACCCTGCGCGTCACGAAACTGGCGGCCCAGTTTGTTGTCGGGCACAATGCTGAGGCCCACTTCATTTGATACCACCACAACATCGGCTGCCATGCGTTGCAACACACCGCACAATGCCGCTGTCGGACCTTGCCAATCCCGATCGGCAAGAATCAAATTTGAAAGCCAGAGTGTCAGACAGTCCAGCAATATGAAGCGCCCGGCTTGATCGATCTCGGCCAGTGCCCGGGGCAGTTCGAATTGTTCTTCATGGGTCAGCCAGCCATCGCCACGCTGCATTTGATGTTTGGCAATACGGTCTTTCATCTCATCGTCAAAGGCCTGTGCCGTGGCAATATAGTGCTTCTCACCAAAGGCTAGGCTTTCAGCCAGCCGCGATTTGCCAGACCGCGCTCCGCCTAAAATCAGCGTCGCTGTCACAGTTTCACCGGGGGAATGCGCGCGATGAAATGGCCACGCATGGCATCCGGCCATTGCTTGAACGGCACCTCCCCAGTGTCGGTTGCACCATGTGCATCAAACCAGTGCAATATGGCTTCAGCCTGTTCACGCGTGGCGACGTGTTTACCTGTGATGTATGAAAAACGTTCCGTATCGCGGATCGCAACACTGCAACCTTGTGTGCAGTTCCACAAACAGGTTTGTTCCACCACATCGACGTCGCCACGGTCCCTGTCGGCCAGAAGCCCCCGCAATTCCGCGATCAGCGTTTGCCCGCCTGTACGGCCATCGTCAGCAACTTTCCGACCATCGGGAAAGCGGCAAGTGTTGCAAAGAACCAAACTACGCATTTTGAAAAATCAGTTTGAACATCATGGCACTCCATGTAGCTTGGGCGATGAACTGTCAACGCGACCAAACCGGCATGCCCTATAAACAAATCGCCTTTCTTGCATCTGAAGCACCGACAGCCAAACGTGCGTTGTCGCGGATGGTCAAACGCTATGGTAATGCCGAGTTGCAAAAAGCTGATGTTGTCGTGGCCTTGGGCGGCGACGGCCATATGCTGCAAACCATGCATAAAATGGTGTCTTCGGGCGTTCCAATTTACGGCATGAATCGTGGCACCGTCGGGTTTCTGATGAATGATTTTGCCGAAGCCGAGTTGTTCGAACGTCTGAACGCTGCCGAACTTACCACCATACACCCGTTGAAAATGTCGGCAATTGACGCCGATGGCAAAAAGCATTCCGGCATTGCTTTCAATGAAGTGTCCCTGCTGCGTCAGCGCCACCAGGCGGCAAAAATCGGCATCCACATCGATGGAAAGCAACGCCTCGAAGAATTGATTTGCGACGGCTTGCTGATTGCAACTCCGGTGGGCAGCACGGCTTACAACCTGTCGGCTCATGGCCCCATTTTGCCGATGGGTTCACCCCTGTTGGCTTTAACACCCATCAGCGCGTTCCGACCCCGCCGCTGGCGCGGCGCCATTTTGCCACGCAACGCGAAAGTGACGCTGACCATCAACGAAGCTGAAAAACGCCCGGTCGCCGCTGTGGCGGATCATGTGGAGGTGCGCCACGTGGTGCATGTTGAAATCGCCGAGGACAAAAAGAAAATCGTGAAAATGCTGTTCGACCCCGGTCACAGCCTGGCCGAGCGGGTGTTGAACGAGCAGTTCAAATTTTAGGCGGCGCGCAACATATCGGACTTCAACTTGCGGGCGATTTTACGCACCTTGTCGTCGGCAAAGCGGCCCACATAATCCATCAGCTTGGCTTGATCACGCGTACCCAAAGCGCCAAATTGCAGCATCAGCGTTTCCAGCAGGCGACGCCCGAAGTTATCAGCATCCAGCCGCACATCTTCAGCCCTGGCTTGGGCCGCTACGTCACAGGCCGCTGCGATGATGGCGTGGCACCCCGTTGGCAACATCGACCGGTTGATCATCGAGCGCACACCTGTGGCACCGCGGGCCTCGAGCAGTCCAAAAACACGTTCATAGTGTTGACCCGAAAGATGCGCCAAGGCCGCCGACAGCACTTTCATTTCACCCATACACGCAGCCCTTATGATGAGGGATGGCGTCAAGATATTTTGTGACGATAGAAAGTTCATGGCCTGAACCCGCTCGTCAGTCGAGGCATGAACCAGCACTTGCAAAACGGCGTTTTCCTCCGCATCGGCCACAAGGTCCGTAGCATCATTGGCTGGCATCCAGCCACGCTCCGCCATCAGCTGGCGCATGCGTACTGCGGCGCGTTTCGCTTGGGTGATGCGAATATCAAGCGGCAAGTCTTTACGCTCCAAAAGCAAATCAACAACCTCGGGTGCATTCGACAGCCGCGCATATATCTGAGCGAGGTCAGCCGGTTTCAGTTTGACTTTGCCGTTATGCATCAAGGCTGCAACGGCAACGGCCCCGCCCGTTCGCACAATGAAGGTGACAGCATCCGCCGCAATATCAGGGCGCAGGGCAATCGTCTTTTGTCGACCATCATCACCCACGCGCAAAATCGCTTGCATGTGCCAGGCATTCAAAGCCGGCGTGGTGGCCAGAAATGGCAAGGCAATTTGGTCCTCATCTGCGATGATCGCGAAAATCATGTCCTGGTGCAGGGATTCGCAAGAAGATAGCTCGTCTGCCAGGACGACGCGCACGTGCCGGTCAAGGTCGGTTGCAAGCTTCAGCAT
Organism: Hyphomicrobiales bacterium; assembly: GCA_031421835.1. GTDB lineage: Bacteria > Pseudomonadota > Alphaproteobacteria > Rhizobiales > Aestuariivirgaceae > Aestuariivirga. The sequence continues at coordinate 9,073 of JANOPL010000002.1, forward strand.
GACCGGAACGACCTGATCCTTTTCAATTTGCGGCGTTTCAGGGTCAGACAAAAGTGACGCCAATTGACGTGCCAAAGCCATGCGGGCCTCGGATTGGCCACACGCCAACACGGCTTCAAAGACTGTTACATCAAGTCCACTTTCGACGTCCAAACGCATCACAAAACACCCAAACTAATCGGATAAGGTTCAACCTTAAGAAACAAGCCTTAACAACCCGTTCACTATGTTTGGTAAGTTTTGAGATACAAATCAGGCGGCCCGCGCCGCAAGCACGCCGGATTGCACCAATTTGAATTCAAGCAAGCCCACGTCAAAAGGCGCCATCATGAACTCTGATGCACCATTCAATATGCCTTCTCCCATATCTGACATCGTGGCCGAAGACGCATAGAGAATGACAACGGGACGACCCGTATCGCGACTCTGATTGCGCATGAGACGCAAAAATTCCTTGGCGCGCGGCACTGTTGACGCTTCCATCAACACAACATCAGGCGTGTTGGCATTGGCAAAGCGAATGCCATCCTCAATATCAACCATCGCCGTACAGTGAATGCCCAACTCACCCAAAAGCGTGGTGATGCGCGCACAATCGAGTTCTTTATCATCAAGCAGCAAACAGGAAACCATGACCGTAATGACCTTCAGACGAAGACAATACCTCGCCTTCCGCGAGTCCTGCGCCTTGATGGTTAACGAGTTATTAAACAGCTTTTCCACAGCTTTTCGGCACGCTATATGACATTGATATTATTGGATAAACATGACTTTTCCACAGGGTTATACACAATGGCGAAATTGTGGCGTTCGGCGTCTGTTCACGACTCGCAGAGCGACTCACAGATTCAGTCGCTAAACTATAAGTTGCATAACATCCCTCTAACTGGGTCGACGCATCCGCCAGGTTGAAACAACCGTGGTATACTCGGAATAGCCAAGACGTGCCACAGGTTGCAGCGCCGCCGTATTGACCCTGCCGTCCTCAATGAAGCGGTCGTCAATGTGAATGCCAATCACCCGCCCGATCACCATCCAGTCCTGCACATGGCCATCGTCGCTGGGCAGCGGCACCGTTTGGAAATATTTGCATTCAAAGCACACCGGGCTTTCCCCGACGCGCGGCGCTTTGATGAAATGACATTGCGTTTTGGTCAGCCCGCCCAAAACAAACTCATCCGTATGCGGAGGAACAGTTGCGGACGTCGCATTCATGGCATCACGCAGTTCGTAAGTGGCAAGGTTAAAAGCAAACTCGCCTGTCGCTTCAGCATTCCGCAGGGTGTCCTTGCGCCCGCCAGAACCAAAAGCCACATAAATCGGACCATCGGAAAAAGCGTTGAAAAAGCTGTAGGGGGCCAAGTTTGCAACGCCTTCCGGCGACACAGTGGAAATCCAGCCAATCGGGCGCGGTACCATCACCGCCTTGAACGGATCGAGCGCCAAACCGTGATCATTTTTGACAGCATCGTAAAACATCACAAGCTCCCAAAGAGGTGCGGCAAGTCCGCAACACTTGATACCACATGGTCGGCATGGTGCTCGAGGTCTTCGCGCGCGCCATTGCCGGTCAGCACGCCGATGGCCAACCCTGCCCCACCGTTACGCGCCTCTTCGAGGTCATGGATATTGTCACCCACCATCGCTAACTCATGGGCTGCAAGCCCTGCTGTCTCGGCGAAAAGTTGCACCATCTGACCGGAAGGCTTGGGCACCGCAACACTGTCAGCCCCAATGATCGCCGCAAAATAATGGTCAACTTTCAACGCGCGCATATGATTGAGCGCTGAGGTCTCGCCGTCATTTGTCGCAATGCCGAGTTTCATGCCAAGCGCCTTCAATGCGTCAAATACTGGAACCAGATCCATCAACGGCGTCATATGTTGAAGCGCCAACGGTGCAAAGTCATTGTTGAATCGCTTGGTCAATACTGCATGCATGTCTGGCGTTTCATGGTCCCACCACATCTCCACCAATTGCCGCGTGGTGCCTCCAGCCAGAATGGAGCCTGCACGAAATGTTTTCGTGACGGGATTAAAACCTGCAGCCACCATTTTCGCTTCAACCTCTTCAGGCCCAAGCCCCCGCTCGGTTTCGAGAATGGATTTATAGAACGGCACCCATGTGCCATTGGAGTCGATCAGTGTACCGTCTTTGTCGAACAAGACTGCCTTGATCGCCATCATGAACTCCACATCGTCGTCAGCGCTTTTGCATCAGGTCGCGGGCGTTCTTCCAGCGCGACCGTAGAGGTGCCCATGTAAATGATCCCGGCGACCTTTTCGTCGGTGGTAATATCCATGGCTGCTTTTGCCCCGTCGTCATACGCCACCCAGTCGGACTGCCATTGGGCATCAAAGCCGTGGGCCTGTGAAGCCAACACCATGTTGAAACACACGGCCGCAGCCGACATTTGCTGCTCCCACACCGGAATTTTGGCATGCGCCGCTGCGGTGGAAACCACCGCAACAACCACAGGGGCACGCATGAACAAGGTTTTTTGGAATGCAATGCTGTCGGCGGGATAATCAGGGTGCAATGCTTCAAAGCGGGTTGCAAACTTTTCTCCCACTCGGGCTTGCGCGTCACCCTCAAACACAACAAAACGCCACGGGCTGAGTTTGCCGTGATCTGGCACCCGCACCGCCATCGATAAAATGTCTTGCAGTTGTGAATCATCTGGCCCCGGCCCGGCCATGGCCTTGGCAGAAGCTGACTTCCGGGATTTCAGGAAGGCGAGAAGGGAGGATGTGTCGTTGAGTTTGGTCATGGCAGCTATTTGGCGGGCCTGCATGGCATTGGCAATGCCTCCAATTGCAATGCTGCTGTTAACCATTCGTTAAACATCTTGTTGCCGCAAGCCACAACCCGTGGTTTCTACCCTCACCGGCCGGAAGAGCTGGGGGAGAAATCAAACAAGGGGACACTCGAATGGGCGTCAGCACCCGTCCATCGAAAACACACCGCCAGTCGCGCAATTTCCAGATTTGCGCGCTGGCGGTGGTCTTGTCTTTTGCCAGTGCACATGCTGCGACGGTTGTTGATATCGATGATGTCAAAACCACTGAGTCCATTGCCCAGGATACCGCCCATGAAGTGGCCATCAGCGTGGTCGAACCGGGCCAGGAAAGTATCGCACTCACGGCCCGCCTCACCACCATGAGCACAACAATCGCGCGCGATGTGACATGGCAGATCCGCAATGAAGCCGGAGAACTGCTGCTCAATCAAATCACCCACGAGTTTGAAAGCCCGCTTGCACCGGGCCAATACATCGTTGAAGCCCAATACGGTGCAGTTTCAGTGCGCGAAACCGTGCGCCTGACCGAAGGCAATGCTGTTGCCGTCAGCTTTGTATTGAATGCGGGTGGCTTGCGCGTGCTCCCGGCTGTCGAAAATATTGTGGCACCGGATATGCCAACCACAACCCTGGTCTACGCCTTGGCAGGCCCTGACAAAGGCAAACTGGTGGCACATTCCGACCAGAAGGGCGAGTTGATCAAACTTGCGGCTGGCCAATACCGCGTGGAAAGTCGCGTTGGCAATGGCAACACATCAGCGGTGTCCGATGTGCGCATACGCCCTGGCAAACTCACCGCCATTGAAGTGTCACATCAGGCCGGTATCGCGCGGCTGAGCTATGTGGGCTCGCCCGATGCCCAGGTGAAATGGAATGTGCGCCCCATCGACGGTGCCAAAATCCTTTCCGTAGACGGCCTCAACCAGCAACTCACATTGAAGCCCGGTGTGTATTTGGCTGAAGCCATTGTGAACGGCGAAATCCTGACAGCGAAATTCAAGATCGTCGCAGGCGAAGAACGCGACATCATGTTGGGGAATTGAATTACATTTACTCCGGTAACGGAATGAACTCTTTCTCATCACCCGGCACAATCGCAAAGCGCGCCCGCGCCCAATCATCTTTCGCGGCTTCAATGCGCTCTTTCGAAGACGATACAAAATTCCACCAGATGTAACGTGGACCATCCATCGGTTCACCCCCCAACATCATGAAACGCGCGCCATGGGCCGAAGAAATCACAATCGGGTCTTTATGGTGGAACACCAACAAACGACCGGCTTCAAATGTGTCACCTGCCACTTCAACACTGCCATCAGTGATGTAAATCCCGCGTTCCACATGTTCCGTTGGCAACGGAATGCGGCCACCGGGCTGCAGCGTCACATCCGCATAAAACAAATCCGAATGGGTTTTGACGGGCGATTTTTCACCGAACATCGAACCCGCAATCAGCCGGAGCTTGCGCTTGCCATCGGCAAGTTCCGGCAAGGCGTCTGCTGATATGTGCTCAAAACCCGGCGCTGTATCTTCATGGTGTTTGGGCAGCGCCACCCAACTTTGAATACCATAAATTTTGCGGTCAATCGCGCGGTCAGGCGCAGGCGAACGTTCAGAATGCACAATTCCCTTGCCTGCAGTCATCCAATTCAATTCGCCGGGCATGATCGCTTGGTCAAAACCCAAACTGTCTTTGTGTTGAATTACTCCATCAAACAACCACGACACAGTTGACAGCCCGATATGCGGGTGAGGACGCACATCCATCCCCTTACCCGCTTTCAACAGAACCGGCCCGAATTGATCAAAGAAAATAAACGGCCCCACCATTTGCCTTTGCGTTGACGGCAAGGCACGGCGCACTTCGAAATCACCAAGGTCGCGCGCGCGGGGAACGATCACGGTTTCAATCGCATCAGCGGCGGCAATATCACCTGGCATCGGGTCTTCAATATGAGGAAGTGTCATGCGGCCTTCGCTTTCTTGAGTTCAGAACGCACCAGAGGTGCCACTTTTGTGCCCAACAATTCGATGGCCTTCATTTGCTCCGCATGCGGAACAGTTCCGATTGCCATTTGAATGAGAATGCGTGTGTTGTTGAACACCTGATGGAGTTCAAGAATTCGTGCAGCAACCCGCTCAGGGTCGCCGATCAACAAGTTACCATCAGGCCCGGCTGCGGCTTCAAAATGCGCAGCCCCCTGTGGTGGCCAACCCCGTTCACGGCCAATGCGGTTCATGACCTCAGTTTGCGCCGGGCCATATATGGCTTTCGCGTGTGCCGATGTCTCGCCAACAAAGCCGTGCATATTCAAGCTGAGTTCCGCTTGCGACGGGTTCTTGCAGCGTTTTTGCAGGGTGTCGCGATACAATGCAAAGAACGGTGCAAAGCGTTTGGGGTCTCCCCCGATAATGGCAAGCGCCATGGGAAGTTCGAATGACGCCGCCCGGACAACCGACTGCGGCGTGCCGCCAACGGCGATCCACACCGGCAGTTTCGCCTGCTCAGGCCGCGGATAAATTCCTGCGTCATTGAGGGATGGTCGCAAGCCGCCACGCCACGTGACGCGCGGCTGTTCCCGCAGCTTTAACAACAGGTCGAGTTTCTCGGCAAACAGGGCATCATAGTCATCAAGATGATAACCAAACAGCGGGTAGGATTCGATAAAGCTACCCCGGCCCGCCATGATTTCCGCGCGGCCATTTGACAGCCCATCAAGTGTGGCAAACTGCTGGAACACGCGGACAGGATCATCAGAACTCAAAACCGTGACACCGCTCGACAGGCGAATAGTCTTCGTGCGCGACGCACCCGCCGCAAGTGCCACTGCGGGCGATGATGTGGCGTAATCCGCCCGGTGATGCTCGCCCACGGCAAACACGTCCAATCCGACCTGATCCGCCAATTCCATTTCTTCCACCAGGTTGCGCAAGCGTTGGCCTGCCAATTCCGGTTTGCCCTCTGGCACATCCGCGAAAGTATAGAGCCCGATTTGCATTTGAAATTCCCTTTCGGGAGTTATTTGGAACTTTTGCTGTTACTTTTCAAGCCACGACATTTATCCGAGCAGTATTTCACTTCAGCCCAGACCCTTTCCCACTTCTTGCGCCACGTGAACGGTCGCCCGCAAGTTACGCAAATCTTTGACGGAAGTTCAGATTTCTTCTTCACGCTTTCACGCGTAGGGTTGAGCGGCCACCATCCACCCCAATCACCTGCCCCGTGATCCAGCCTGCTTGCGAAGACAGCAAAAAGGCAGCCAAAGCGGCAACCTCTTCAGCCTCACCCAAACGCTGCAACGGATGCATGTCAGCTATGGCTTTCGCGGTCGCTTCATTCGCAGTCATCAGGGCGGCGAGGGGTGTTTTTGTCAGTGACGGCGCCACCGCATTGACGCGGATTTTCGGCGACCATTCAGCAGCAAGGGTGCGCATCAATCCTTCAATGGCACCTTTGGCCATGGCAATCGAAGCATGCGAGGCAAAGCCCTGCCCTACAGCAACCGTCGAAAACAATACGATCGCGACCGTGGGTTCAGTGCTCGCCTTCAACGCTGGAAGCGCCGCCTTTGCCGCACGCAAAGCCCCCAGCGCATTCAACTCGAAATCCTTTATCACGTCTGCATCCGTTGTGCGGTGGGCCGGTTTCAAATTGATTGTGCCAACACAATAGGCCAGGCCGTCAATTACCGAACCAGCGGCTTGAACCGCCTGCTCGAGAGCTGCGGCATCCATAACATCAGCCACGGCATGGGACGCACCGAGCTCAGCCGCGAGCGCTGCCACTTTTTCTGAGTTGCGCCCTATCAGGTGAAGGTCATGCCCTGTCGATGAAAGCTGACGCGCCAAAGCCCCGCCAATGCCCGATGTGCCAATGATAATGTGTTTTGTCATGCTGCTTTAACGTAGCTGCTGGGGGATAGGTTCACTCGCAGCGCATCCTTCGAGGCTCGTTTTACTCGCACCTCAGGATGAGGGATTTGCCTTTGCCCTCATCCTGAGGTGCCCCGCAATTCGGGGCCTCGAAGGGCCGGAGCTCACGTCCGCTTCCCCTCGATATCGGGTGCTGCCGGAAAGCGGGATTGCAAGTCGCGGTCCGTCACGCTCATGTGGTTTCGCGTATATTGCTCGGAGGCTTTGCGTAACGGTTGAAAATCCCACGGAAACAAACTGCCGTTTTTCATGGCCTCAAACATCATCAGGCGCGACTGCTGGCTTTCCAGCACTTGAGATTGAATACGGGAAATGTCAAACTTCGCGTCCACCTCAGCCCGCATGGCGACCGCCAAGGGATTTCCAGAAGCCAGGTTCTTGCGTTCTTCCGAATCGTCATCAATGTTGTACAGCTGATCTGCATCTACCGGTGAATGGATGAATTTCCAAGGGCCTCGCCGCAGCATATAAAGTGGCGCAATAGCGCCTTCGGCGAGATACTCGCCCCATGCCGTATGCTCAGGGTTTTCGGACTTTCCTTCCAGCAGTGCCACTAAACTGCGACCGTCAACAGTGCGCGCCAATTCCGGCCCATGGCCTTGTCCGATATGAGCGAGCGTTGGCAGAATATCAGCAAGTGTAACAGGCTCAGCAACGCGCCGCGGTTTGTAACGCCCCTTCGACCAGATCAACAGGGGAACATGTGCCGATGGTTCGAGGAACGACATTTTGTACCACAACCCGCGCTCACCTAAAAAATCGCCATGGTCAGCAGTGAACACAACAATTGTGTTGTCGATCATCCCGGTCTTTTCCAACGTGTCCAGCAACTGCCCGACAAGTGAATCCACATAAGAGATATTCGCATAGTAACCGTGGCGCGCCGAACGCACATCAGCTTCAGTGACGGCATAATCATCCATGGCAGACATCTCATACAAACGCTGTGAATGAGAATCCAACGCGTCTTTCGACATGTGTCCGGTTTTTGGCAGATCAATGTCTTCGTCGCGGTATAAATCCCAAAACTGTTTTCTGGCCGCATAGGGGTCGTGCGGATGCGTGAAGGACGCCATCAGCGCCAGTGGTTTGTCAGCGTCAAAACGCGCATGATCATAAATTTTGCGCACCGCTTGAAACGCCACATCATCGTCAAATTCAAGTTGATTGGTGATTTCGGCAATGCCCGGCTGCAACACCGACGTCATGTTGTGGTACCACCAGTCAATGCGTTCCTGCCGCAATCGCCAATCGGGCGTCCAACCAAAATCCGCAGGGTAAATATCAGTTGTCAAACGTTCTTCCAGCCCGTGCAATTGGTCAGGCCCTACAAAATGCATCTTGCCTGATAAACAGGTTTTGTAGCCTTCCTTCCGCAAGTAATGCGCCCATGTGGGAATGGCTGATGGAAACTCAGCCGCATTGTCATAAACGCCGGTGCGCGACGGCAGCAGCCCGTTCATGACGGTGGCGCGCGCGGGTGCGCACAATGGGCTGGTAGAATAGGCGTTCTCAAAAACCACACCCTTAGCCGCCAAGCGCGACAGGTTGGGTGTTTGCACCAAGGGGTGACCATGAAACGGCAAATACCGCGCCGCCAACTGATCGGCCATGACAAACAGAATATTGGGTTTCCTCACCGTTGCCACTATATTGCTCCCATGAAAACAGCAATGCTGCTGCTGATCAGACTCTATCAGCTTACACTATCGTCTGTCATGGGGCGCAACTGCCGCTTTCTTCCGACATGTTCGGACTATGCGCGGCAAGCGATAGACATTCATGGCGTTTATGACGGCGGAAAACTGGCGGTCAAACGCATGTGCAGATGCCACCCCTGGGGCGGCGAAGGGTTCGATCCGGTTCCCCCAAAACACTCCCAAAAACACTAATGGGGAGCCTCTGAGCCCCCCACGATTTGTTGTTAAACTTGGAAAAACTTAGAATGCCCAAATAGCAGCAAAGCGAACTTCTTGTTCGTCGCCCGGTCCACCATCGATGGTGCAGCATGCGGTTTTGTAACTGGCATCGTCAAATTGGGTGTAAAGGTAGTCCAATCGAACACGGAACTGGTCGGTTACTGCGTGTTCAATACCCGCACCAATGCTCCAGCCCCAATGATTGGCTTTCAATTTCGTATTTGTCGTTGAGACATTGTCATTCAACAAGCCTTGTGCATAAGCACCACCAGCCGTCATGAACAACAAGGTATCATCCATCGCGTAACCGACGCGGCCATTCAGGCGGCCAATCATTGGCATGCGATGTTTGAAATCAGCGCCAACTTGGTTGTTGCGCGTGAGGTTGCTGGTGGTTTCCCAATTGGCTTCAACACCCCAGACTATGTCATCCATTTGCAGGTTGTAACCGGCGAGTGCGCCAGCTTTCCAACCGCAGCCAGCATTGAGGAATTTTCCACCCGTAGCGCTGTAAGTAAATTCACCATCTTCACAGGCTGAACCAACGAGCACACCGGCATAACCGCCTGTCCAATCGTAAGTGGCTGGACGCAGCTCTTCAACCGGTGGAGGTGGCGGCATCACATCCAGGTCAGCGGCCAAAGCCGAAGCTGCGGGAATGAAAGCGGCAGTGACGAGAGCAAGACGAAGGAAGAGTTTGTGCATGTTTTTACCCAGTACAGTTAACGAACGAATTGGGTCGAACATGAAGTGTTAAGGTTAATGTCAGGTAAAAAGCAGAACCCCTGCCCATAAGTTTTTTTGCAAACCCTTGACCCCACCCCTGCTGCAATGCAAATCAAGCCCTGTTTTGCAATGATTTGGCCTACCCGCGCACGTATGCGGGAGTGGGCGCAGGAGGACCGAAAAATGATCAACGTCACATTTCCGGATGGCAACAGCCGCCAGTACGAGCCGGGAACAACGGCGGCACAAATCGCCGCGTCCATTTCAAAATCCCTCGAAAAGAAAGCCGCCGCCGCTGTTGTTGATGGCGCACTCGCCGATCTGTCAGACCCGCTGACAGAAGATGTGAAGTTGGAATTGATCACCCGCGACGACCCCCGCGCGCTAGAGCTGATCCGCCATGACGCTGCGCATGTGTTGGCCGAAGCCGTGCAGGAACTTTTCCCCGGCACGCAAGTCACGATTGGCCCTGTGATTGAAAACGGTTTCTACTACGACTTCTTCCGCAACGAGCCTTTCACCACGGCTGACTTCGCCCCCATCGAAAAAAAGATGAGGGAAATTATCGCGCGGGACAAGCCCTTCACCAAGTCCACCAAGACGCGCGAAGAAGCAAAAGACTTTTTCCGCGCCAAGGGTGAAAATTTTAAAGTCGAACTCGTCGATGCCATTCCAGGCAACGAAGACATCAAGTTCTATGACCAGGGCGGCTGGATTGATTTGTGCCGCGGGCCTCACTTCAACTCTACGGGAAAAATCGGGCAAGCCTTCAAACTGATGAAAGTGGCTGGTGCTTACTGGCGCGGTGATTCAAAAAATCCCGTGCTCACCCGCATTTACGGCACGGCTTGGGCTACCACTGAAGACTTGCAGAATTACGTGACCGCCCTTGAAGAAGCCGAAAAACGCGACCACCGCAAACTCGGTCGCGAAATGGACCTCTATCATTTCCAGGAAGAAGGGCCAGGCGTTGTGTTTTGGCATCCAAAAGGCTGGGCCATGTTCCAGCAATTGGTCGCCTACATGCGCCGCCGCTTGTACCGCCTAGGCTATGATGAAGTCAACGCGCCGCAGCTGCTCGACAAAAGTTTGTGGGAAACCTCAGGCCACTGGGGCTGGTATAAAGACGCCATGTTCGGTGCAACACCCGCCGGTGAAGCGGTCGAAGATGGCGAACGCACTTACGCCATCAAGCCGATGAACTGCCCGGGCCACGTACAAATTTTCAAACATGGTCTGCGCAGCTATCGTGAATTGCCCATGCGCTTGGCAGAATTCGGTGCTGTTCACCGCTACGAACCGTCGGGCGCGTTACATGGCCTGTTGCGTGTGCGTGGCTTCACGCAGGATGACGCCCATATCTTTTGCACCGAAGCACAAATGCAGGACGAGTGCCTGAAAATCAACGATCTCATCCTCTCGACCTACAAAGACTTCGGCTTTGAACAAATCGTGGTGAAGCTATCGACGCGCCCGGAAAAGCGCGTCGGTTCCGATGAAGCGTGGGACCGCGCCGAAGCCATCATGACGACAGTTTTGGAGCAAATCGCAGCATCCTCCGACGGCAAAATCAAAACCGCCAGCAACCCCGGCGAAGGCGCCTTCTACGGCCCGAAGTTTGAATATGTTCTGCGCGATGCCATTGGCCGTGACTGGCAATGCGGCACCACGCAAGTGGACTTCAACTTGCCCGAACGTTTTGGTGCCTTTTATATCGGTGAAGATGGTGCCAAACATGTGCCCGTCATGATCCACCGCGCCATCTGCGGGTCGATGGAACGCTTCCTTGGCATCCTGATCGAGAACTACGCAGGCCACTTCCCGCTCTGGCTCGCCCCCACGCAAATTGTCGTGGCCACCATCACATCGGAAGCTGATGTTTATGCCGAAGAGGTCGGACAATTATTGCGCGACCAAGGCCACCGTGTGGTCGTCGACACCCGAAACGAAAAGATCAACTACAAAGTCCGCGAACATTCCGTGAAGAAGGTGCCAGTGATACTGGTCGTCGGCAAACGCGAAATGGAAGAACGCGCCATCAACATGCGCAGACTGGGTTCGCAGGATCAGAAGGCGATGAGTTTGGTGGATGCAATGGCGGCGTTGAAGGTGGAGGCAACCCCGCCGGATTTGCGGTAGAAAGAGTGCAACAAAACCCGACGCATATTCTGAGAAAATCTCCTACCATTTAACGCTCGTCATTCCAAACGGTCACGTAGCGAAGCGAAGTGATTGATTTGGAATCCTGCTTCCAACGCCGGATTATGCAATGCTGGATTCCAAATCACTCGCCCCGCTTCGCTGCACTCGCGTTTGGAATGACGACTAAAAAGACTACAGCGACTTCACATCCGGCATGAACGGCAGTTGCATCTGCTCCAGCACGTTGTTGGAAAGTGCCCAGTAGACAAGCGCGTAAACGACAGTGGCAACGAGTGTGGTGACGATTGCTTTCCATGCCAAACCGTGGACGATGGGGGCTCCGGCGTCGTTGCCGCCATCCACCTCTTCGCCGGTTTCGGCAGCATTTTTCACACCGAAGGGCAACACAACAAACAACGTCATCCACCAGATGATGAAATATATCGCGATGGCGCTGGTCCATTTCATGTCTGTTCAAGCTCCACCAAAACGCCATTGAAATCTTTGGGGTGCAAAAACAAAACCGGTTTTCCATGCGCCCCGATTTTGAGTTGGCCGTCTCCCAATAAGCGCGCGCCCTTCACCAACAGCTGCGCTTTGGCCGCAAGAATATCTTCAACCTCATAACACACATGGTGAATGCCACCTGCTGGGTGCTTTTCCAAAAACCCAGCAATCGGCGACGCGTCACCCAACACTTCCAAAAGCTCCACTTTGGTGTTTGGCAACTCCACAAACACCACAGTAACGCCGTGTTCCGGCAATGCTTGCGGCGCTGAGACTTTGGCGCCCAAGGTGTCCCGATAAAGCATGGTCGCAGCTTCCAGGTCTGGCACAGCAATGGCGATGTGGTTCAATCGTCCAATCATGCAATCTCCCTGCGCTCCAAAAGCCTGATGATCAAGCCCAACTTCACCACTGCGTCAAACCACAGCAGTTTTCGCCAACGCCTGTTCCAACATCATGCGGGCCTGTGGAATGCCGCTGTTGCGCGGTCCAAACACATGGCGTTCCAAAAAAAATCCGGTAAGTTTGAAGCCTGCCTGCACATCACTGACCGATGCTTCGGCCCCGCCCTTTAGAAAATCCGGCAGGCCAAACAACCGCTCATGATAAGGCGTTCCCGCTCCCCTGCTCACAGCCTTGCCCGTGCGCGGAGACACATAAATCAAATCCTCTACTTGTCCTGTTGATGCGCATTTGGAAAGATCGAGGCCAAAGCCCAACTCATCCAGCAAACCCATTTCCCAGCGCACCATCAAAGCCGGCCACAGCTCATCGTGGTCAATGGCTTCCAGCACGATGCGCATGGCATGATAGAGTTTGGGGTGCGGTTCACGTTCCGGCAAGACTTGCGCCAGCGCCGTCAACGATCCGAGCCCTGTCAACCGAAGCGCATTTTCAATGATGAAACCTGCCCGCAGTGACACGGGCTCCAGCGTGAAATTGCCAAGGTGCTCTTCAAGCCGTGCCCGCCAGACAATTGATACCAGATTGCCTGCCTGCAACACGGGCCGCATATGTCTGGAACGCCCGCCCCGCACCAGCCCCAAACAACGACCGTGATCAAGTGTGAATATCTCGGCAATCGCAGAGGTTTCGCCATGGGTGCGCACGGCAAGGACAACCCCTTCGTCGCGCCATTCCACGGGTCAGGCCCCCTCCGCCATCACAGCCCCATCATACGGATGCGTTCGGGGTCTTGTGACCAGTTTTCGCGCACCTTCACAAACAGAAACAAATGCACCTTGCGTTCGAACGCATCTTCCATGTCTTTGCGGGCCAGCATGCCAAGTGTCTTTGCCGTTTGCCCACCCTTGCCCAACACGATTGCTTTTTGGCCGTCCCGCTCGACAAAAATGGTTTGCGAGATTTTCACAGACCCATCGCGCCGATCCTCCCAGGCTTCAGTTTCAACGGTCGAAGAATAAGGCAATTCCTCATGCAGGCGCTCATAAATTTTTTCGCGCGTAATTTCGGCGGCGATAAATCGTAAATTCACATCCCCCACCTGGTCACCGGGGTAATGCCACGGGCCCGAAGGCATCATCGAAACAATGTGCGAGCGCAGTGCGACAACGCCCGAGCCCGTCAATGCACTCACCATGAAGGTCTGTGTGAATGGAAAGACTTCGTTGATTTTTTGCGACAGCGGCAACAGCTGTTCCGCTGGCAGCAAATCCACCTTGTTTAAAACCAAAACCGCTTTCGAATTGTTGGCTTTTAATTGGGCGATGATTTTTTCCGCCTGTTCATCCAGCCCGCGCCGGGCATCAATCAGCAGCAGTATTGCATCGGCTTCCGACGCCCCGGCCCACGCGCTTTGCACCATGTGTTCGTCAAGCTTGCGCTTGGGCATAAATATGCCCGGTGTATCCACCAGCACCGCCTGCACGCCACCCTCTACCAATATTGCGCGAATGCGGGCGCGCGTGGTTTGCACCTTATGCGACACGATTGAAATTTTTGAGCCCACGAGCTGATTGACCAGTGTGGACTTGCCTGCATTCGGCGCACCGATGATGGCCGCAAAGCCGAAATGTGTCTGTTGTGGTTCCGTCATGTCCTCAATCCGCTGGCTTCAATGAACTGCTGGGCGGCAGCCATTTCGGCAATTTGTTTCGAACGGCCCCGACCCTCGGCCTGACCATATTTTCCAACCGAAAGCTTCACCGTGAATTCCGGTTGGTGCTCTGGACCTGATCTTGCCGTGACAACATAAACTGGTAATGCCGCTCCGCGCGCCAACACCCATTCCTGCACGAACGTTTTGGCATCCTTGCGCGACGTCTCAGGCTTGGCCAAATGTTCAGCCCAGTGCTTCAAAACAAAGTCTCGCGCCGCGTCCATGCCACCGTCCATATAGATAGCACCAATGATGGCCTCCATGACGTCGCCTAAAATCGAGCGCATTTTATTGACGCCCAATTTCTTCTCGGCCACGCCAACTTTTACAATTTCTGCCAAACCTAATTTTTCCGCAACGTCGGCACACATGTCACCACGCACCAAGGTGCTGTGTCGTGCCGCCAACTTGCCTTCACGCTCTCCACCGTGTTGACGGTAAAGCGCCTCGGCGATGACCAAACCCAATACGCGGTCGCCAAGAAACTCCAGCCGCTCATAATTGTCAGACGCTTTTGGCAGGCTGCCGTGGGTAAGGGCTTGCTCCAACAATTTGGGATCAAGAAAGCTATAGCCCAAAACGCCAGAAAGCACGCCGCCCTCTGAAGATTTACGTTTGGGCATTTACATCCTCAAAGAAAATTGAAGAACCGCGACCAGCGGATCTTGAAGGGCCATTCCCAAATTTTAGTAATTGTCGCATCGCCGGCGATTGAGAAGAACAACATGTCTGCGCGGCCAACAAAGTTTTCAAGCGGCACGTAACCAACACTCAAACGGCTGTCTGAGGAGTTGTCACGGTTATCGCCCATCATGAAGTAATTGCCTGACGGTACTACGAAAACATCCGTGTTGTCGGGAAAGCCGACATCGGCATAATCCAGAACATTGTATTGCACGCCGTTCGGCAAGGTTTCTTTGAACTGCGGCACGATGCTCTGCGCAAACTGGTCACCAGCTTCTTGCGTCGGATCGACATAATCTTCGATTCGTTCTTTCTTCACTTCCACGTCATTAATGAACAGAACACCCGCTTTCATCTGGATGCGATCACCCGGCAAGCCAATAACGCGCTTGATGTAATCGATGTTGGTATCCTTCGGCAGTTTGAACACTGCGACATCGCCACGCTCCGGCACATCGGCCAAAACTTTGCGGCCCGGAAAGTCGACAAAACTGCAGCAACTGATCCAGGTTGAATCGCGCCAGCCCAGATTGAAGTTAAAGCTGTACTTCCCATATCCATAGGAAAGCTTTGAAACAAATAGATAATCACCAATCTTTAACGTCGGATACATTGACGATGATGGAATATTGAACGGTTGAAAAAAGAACGTGCGCACGAAAAACGCAATCGCCAACGCCTGCACAATCACCTTGGCAGTTTCCCACAGGCCTTCCTCTGGCTTTTTACCCTCGGCGCGGGCAGCGGCCATGGCATGATTTGGCTTGTTCATAAAATCTCCGGGCGGCAAGTCATCCAAATGGCCTGCTAACCATATTATAGCGGCTGCAATTGTGGCGATGCAATCAAATGACCGTGCACTGACCACGCTGTTGCACATTTATCACAGTCAGATGGCCTCGATAATCACGTAGGCCTGCGCATACGGGTATTCATCCGTCATGGTCAGGTGGACCACCGCCGTTTTCCCAGCAGGTACCATGCGGGCAAGTTGCGCAGCAGCACCATTGGAGAGAGTCATTGTTGGCTTGCCTGATGGCAGGTTGACCACACCCATATCCCGCCAAAACACACCGTTGCTGAGGCCAGTGCCCAGCGCTTTGGAGCAAGCCTCTTTGGCTGCAAAACGCTTGGCATAGCTGGGAATGCGTTGCGCTCGTTTTTCAGATTTACGTTTTTCAACCTCGGTATAAATCCGGTCGATGAAGCGTTGACCGTGTTTCTCAATCGTCTTTTCAATCCGGCGAATGTCGATGATGTCACTGCCGATGCCAAGGATCATTTTTTCAGTCCCCGGCTGCCGGGCTTGTAAGCCGGAATGGCGGCTAGTTCTGCTGGCAGTTGATCAGCAGCATAGGTCGGCACATCAAGTTCAGTGAGTGCAAACAACGGCACCCCCACATCGGCCTTGCCGCCGGAGCGGTTGATCAGGCACGCCGCCCCCACAGTGTTGCCGCCAAGCGCTGCGATGCCATCAATGCATTCGCGCGATGACAAGCCGGTGGTCACGATGTCCTCCACCATCAGAACCCGCGCACCTGGCATGATGTCAAAACCTCGCCGCAGCTCGAGCCTGCCTTCAACCCGCTCAAAGAAAACGGAAGGCACACCCAATTGCCGCGCCATTTCATAACCCACCACAACACCACCCATGGCCGGTGATGCAACAAGATCAATCCGTCCAATGCCGCCCGCGCGAACACTGTCCGCCAGCGCTTTACACAAACGCGCCGCACGCGCCGGATCCATTAGCACGCGGGCGCATTGCAGGTAGCGCGACGAGTGTAGCCCCGAAGATAAAATAAAATGCCCATCCAGCAAAGCACCTGCAGCGCGAAACTCGTCCAATACCTGATCTTGAGACAGCATGCTTTATCCTGTGACGCGTGAAATCTGGTTCACGCTGGCTTTGCTTTTGATTTCCGAAATGATCTCGTTGAGGTGCCGCACATCAAACACTTCCAGCAGAATTTCAAGTTCAAAAAAATCTCTGATTCCTTCCTGAGCTTGCAAGTTTAATCCGTCAATGTTGCCACCCTTGTCGCCAATGGCTTGCGTGACCAAAGCCAGTGCACCCACTTCATTGAGCAGTGTCAACTTGATGCGGGCGGGGAAACGCTGCCCCTCCTCCGCATGGCCCCAGGCAAGGTCCAGCCAGCGCTCAGGCTCGGCGTCAAACTTTTCAAGCGCATCGGCAAAAATGGGATAGATCATGATGCCTTGCCCTGGTGTGACAATGCCAACAATACGCTCGCCCGGCACGGCCCCGGTGCGCAAATGAATTTTGAGCGCACTGCCTGCCGCAGCACCCCTGACTGGGATAGACAGCTCACCTGATTTTTTCGCAGTGACTTTGCGGCGCGCTGCTTTGATGTCAGTTTCGTCAACAGCAACGCCCATGGCCTTCAACACATCAATTGCTGAAAGCTCACCTTTGCCGACCGCCGACAAAACATCATCACTATTCTTTTGCCCCAGACGCGGAGCCGCTTTCGCCATCAGTTTTTCCGAATACTCAACCTTGTGACGCTCCAACAGCTTTATCACCATGTCCTGGCCCAGCCCCGCAAATTGCTTGCGTTGTGCCGCCCGCGTGGCGCGGCGAATGGCGGCCTTGGCTTTGCCTGTAATCGCAATGGCTTCCCATGCTGGTGGCGGCACCTGGGCTTCCGAGCGAATGATGCTGACTTCGTCACCATTTTTCAACACCGTCACCAACGTGGCGTGGCGACCGTTGATTTTACATCCAACGCAACTGTCACCCACCGAGGTGTGTACGGCATAGGCAAAGTCAATCGGCGTGGCCCCGCGCGGCAACGCGATCAATTGACCCTTGGGTGTGAAACAGAACACCTGGTCATGAAACAGTTCAAGCCTGGTGTGTTCCAAAAATTCTTTCGGGCTGTCGCCCTCCTGCAAGGTGTCCATCAAATGCCGCAGCCACTGGTAAGCACTCGATTCAGCGCCGCCCTCGGTGGCGCCTTGCTCAGCGGTTTTAACGTCAGGCGATTCTTTATAAAGCGAATGAGCGGCAACACCTCGTTCGGCAATCTCATGCATGATCCGTGTACGGATTTGCATTTCGACGCGCATGTGATGCGGCCCGATGATGGTGGTATGCAGGGAGCGATAATCATTCTGCTTGGGGTTCGAAATATAATCCTTGAATCGCCCCGGCACCGCCCGCCATTTCCGGTGCACCAGTCCCACCGCACGGTAACAATCATCCAGGTTGGACACGATCACACGAAAGGCAAAAATGTCCGAGAGTTGATCGAGCGACAAATGTTTGCGCTCCATTTTCCGCCAGATGGAATAGGGCCGTTTTTCACGGCCCGACACTTCAACCTCCAAGCCTTGCGCGGCAAACAAGGCGCGCAGCGTCTCTTCGATTTCAGAAAGCACATTGCCGCTTTCCTGATGCAGGCGGTCAATACGGTCTTGTATGATCACATTCGCATCCGGGTTGAGAATGCGAAACGCAATGTCTTCCATCTCATCGCGCACCAGCTGCATGCCCATGCGGCCTGCCAGCGGCGCATAAATATCCATGGTTTCTTCAGCGATTCGCACCCGCTTGTCCGGTTTCACATGTTGCAATGTGCGCATGTTGTGGAGGCGATCGGCCAGCTTCACCAGCAACACGCGAACGTCCTTCGACATCGCCAACAGCAACTTCCGCAAATTCTCGGCCTGGGTTGCTTCCTTGGTGACCCGGTCCAGCTGTTTGATCTTGGTTAAGCCATCGACCAGTACGGCAATGTCATGGCCGAACTTGTCGTTGATTTCCTGGCTCGTTGCCTCCGTGTCTTCAACCGTGTCATGCAGCAACGCGGCTGCAATCGTCGCGTCGTCCAGTTTCATGTCAGCCAGAATGGCCGCAACTTCGACGGGGTGGTTGAAGTAAGCCTCGCCCGAGGCGCGCTTCTGGTTGCCATGGGCCTTCATGGCATAGACATAGGCGCGATTGAGCAAATCCTCATTCGCCGTGGGGTCATAGCTGAGCACCCGCTCAACCAATTCGTATTGACGCATCATTTCAACAGAATACGCAAAAAAAAGCCGGGGACCAGCCCCGGCTTGAAATATAGATAAACGTGGCTGTTAGTAGCCGTTGCGCTGGCTGCCGGGGCTTTCAGCCGGTGGCATGCCTTCAAGGCCGCGCAGCAATTCTTCTTCGGTCATTTGCTCGAAAGTATCTTCCGTCGCGTTAGCCGAACCCATATCGCCTGACTGGGCAATCAATGGCATTTCTGTTTCTTCTGGCTCATCAATCTCGACGTGCTTCTGCATGGCGTGGATGAACTCTTCGCGGAGGTCATCCTTGTTGATGGTTTCAGCCGCAATTTCGCGCAAAGACACCACAGGGTCCTTATCGCGGTCGCGTTCAACGGTGAGAGGAGCGCCTTGCGAAACAAGGCGAGCCCGGTGGGCTGCAAGCAAAACCAGCTCAAAGCGGTTCGGCAATTTATCAATGCAGTCTTCGATGGTGACACGCGCCATGAAGTGAATACTCCTGCGAAAGGGGTGGGATTGAGGCGGCTTCTAGCTATAACCGGGGGGGAAAGCAAGCACAGAGCATGAAGCCCAAAAGTTGCAGACTTTTGGGATAACTTCATGCGTCAAAAGCAAAAGGTTGTTGCAATGCAAAACGATAGACCAAACACCATCCCCTGGCCCCCGATTATCTATTTTAGTGCTGCCGCTGTAGGAGTGGTGGCGCAACTGCTCGTCCCCCTGCCTTGGGTCGATGGCGGATTTGCGATTGTGTTGCAAATTCTCGGCGCCACCCTCGCCATCACAGCCCTGAGCCTCGACGTTGCCACCTTCGCCACCTTCCGAAAACACAAGACAACAGTCATGCCAAATAAAGCCGCCACAAACCTGATCACAACAGGCCCCTTCGTCTGGTCAAGAAACCCGATCTACATCGCCAACACCGCGTTGGTGTTGGGAGCCGGATTGTATTTCGGGAATTGGTGGTTGGCAGGGTTGGCCTTCGTCGCCGCGATGTGACGCAGAAGCTGGCGATTGAACGGGAGGAGAGACATTTGAGCGCAAAGTTTGGGGCGGCTTGGAAGAGTTATGCGGCGAGGGTGAGGCGTTGGGTGTGAGTGCGGATTGGCACCCCCTCCCCCCTTCGGGGTACTCCCCCACGCCTGCGGCGCAAGGGAGAAATTTTTCTCCCTCGTCGCGCAGCGATGGGGGAGTACGGCGGAGCCGGGAGGGGGTGTTGGACTTCAAAAAGACTCGTCCAGCCAAAGCCAATGATCATTGAGTTTTAAGAATAACTGGCGCATTTGTTTTGAATGGGAAGATGGAGAAGCAAGTCATGTCGAAATTGTCGACTATCACTAAACGACCAAAGCCAGACCTGTTGCCAATCCCGACCCCGGGCGAAATTTTGCTTGAGGATTTCTTGAAGCCCTCCGGCCAACCACAAAGCGCCCTCGCCCGCGCCGTCGGTGTATCCCCTCGCCGGATCAACGAAATCGTCCTCGGAAAACGCGCCGTCACTGCCGATACTGATTTACGTCTGGCACGTTATTATAAAATATCAGAAGGGTTGTTCCTGGGCCTGCAAGCAGACTACGAGCTGCGCATGCAACGCCGGTTGCTCGGAAACAAACTGGATTTCATCAGGCCACGGGCGGCTTAGAGAGGTTGGGTCAAAGACCTGCCGAGTAGTGGATTCTTTGAGTAAAGTGAGGTGGCACCGTAATTCCGTCACCGTAATTCCCGAAATGTGGATTCTTTGTATAAAGTGAGGTGGCACCGTAATTCGTCGCTTATTGGGAAACAAACTCGATTTTATTAGGCCCTGGGCGGCTTAGAGTAGTTGGGATGACCAAGTGTCGGGCTGCAGCTAAAGTGAGTAAAGTGAGGTGGCACCGTAATTCTAAAGTGAGTAAAGTGAGGTGGCACCGTAATTCGGCACCGTAATTCCAACTTGGCAAAATCCACTTCCTATGCAAAATATTCAAACTCTTTTTCAGTAATGGGGTCAAAATGAAAGCGCTGCCCATATCAATTCTATTCGCAATAACAACTTCAGGCGCTGCAAGCGCTTGGGAGGCCAGTGTCGAAGGTCCTGATGTTTTTGACAAAGTTACTGTGATTGCTTCGGAAACCGGTTTGAATGACTCACTAGTGGTTCAGTGTGACTCTGAAAGCGAGCTTTTTATTGCTTATATTTTTCGCAAGAAGGAGTTTGAAGAAACACCCACAATTCCAGCTAAACTATTTCTGAAGTGGGGAGACGAAAGTCCATTAATTTTGGAAGCATCGCATAGAAATTGGAACAACAATTTTGGTGGTGTGGTTGCATCTGGTCGAGATGAAAATACTATGAAAGCGATTAGCGGAATTCGCGACGCCAAAGGCAAGATCCAAGTAGGTTTTGAAGTAGTTGGCAATAGGATTAGTGCTAGTTTTTCATCTCGGGGATCTAAGAAACCAATGACAACAATTATCGAAAAGTGCAGACTTAAATAACACTTTATGGGGATACCAAACTATTCTGTGCATTTGAATTAAAGTCTACACCAACCAAACCGCCGCCAACCCAAGAAACGCGAAGAACCCCACCACATCTGTCACCGTGGTCACAAACGCGCCTGACGCGATGGCCGGGTCGATTTCGAAATGATCGAGCGCCAGTGGTACCAAAATCCCGGCGAGTGCTGCCGCCAGCAGGTTGATCACCATGGCGGCTGCAATCACCAGCCCGAGACCGCTCAGCCCGAACCAGGCCCAGGCGAACAGGCCGATCAACACGGCAAACAAGACCCCGTTCAACAGGCCTACGGCACATTCGCGTAAGGTGACTTTGAGCGCGTTCACCGGACCCAATTGGTGGGTGGCCAGCGCCCGCACGGCAACCGTCATCGTCTGGGTTCCGGCGTTGCCACCCATCGACGCCACGATCGGCATCAAAATCGCCAGTGCCACCATTTCTTCAATCGTTGCATCGAACCATGAGATGACCCACGAGGCGGCAATCGCCGTCAGCAGATTGATGAACAGCCAGAGAAAGCGGGAGCGGGTTGTATCCCACACATTGTCGGCCACGCTGTCTTCGGCGCCCACGCCACCCAGATGCAGGATGTCTTCCGAGGCGGCTTCCTGGATGACGTCGAGAATGTCATCGACCATCAACATGCCCACCAATTTGCCGCTGTCATCGGTGACTGCGGCTGAGACCAGATTGTACTGCTCAAATTTATAGGCCACATCGTGTTCGTCATCGCCGACGCGAAATACGGTTTGGTCTTCGTCCATGATCGCTGAAATTTTCTTGTCGCGATTGGCCCGCAGCAACCGGCTAAGCGGTACCGCCCCCACCAGGTGATTGCCTTCATCGACAACATAAATTTCGACAAAATCTTCCGGCAGACCCTTGCCATGGCGGGCATGATCCAGAACCTGCAAAACCGTCCAGTCTTGGGCGATGGCAACGAATTCTGTCTGCATCAACCGGCCCGCCGTACCATCGGAATAGTCCAGGGCACGGGCCAGCGTGGCCCGGTCTTGCTTCGAGATTTTGGAAAGAATTTCAGCGCGATCTTCGCGGTCCAACTCTTCAATCAAATACACCGCGTCGTCGGTATCAAGTTTGCGGATCGCCGATGCAATGACATCTGGTTCCAGCGCCTCGATCAGCTCTTCGCGCACGCCGGCGTCAAGTTCGGCCAATGCCTCGACATCGAACGACTTGCCAAGTGCGCCAATCAGGCGGACGCGATCAGACTGGTTTAGAAACTCGATGAGGTCAGCAAGGTCAGCGGCGTGCAGATCTTTGACCTTGGTGCGAACGGATTTGGCATCTTCACGCCCCAGCGCATCGCGGACAGCGCCCACATAGTCGGGCAGGAAATCGCCCCATTCATCGCGAACGGCCTCGATGTGGTCAGTTTCAATCATCGCCAGTCCCCGCCCCCAAACGGGGGTATTTTGTTATCGTCTGAGGATCATCACTTGATGCACATCTCCTGAAACATCAGGAATGGTGCGGCCGAAAGGACTCGAACCTTCACGAGTTTCCCCGTTACCACCTCAAGGTAGTGCGTCTACCAATTCCGCCACGGCCGCATGACCACATCGCATCAAGCGGGCTGGCATTAACAGGCGAAACTGAGATGCGCAAGGCCCGCTACTGTGGTTGCCGCAAAGTTAATGGAATCCCCAGCATTTACATCAATTTGCAGCGCCAAAACCAACCCCGTTTCAAGGTCTGTCTGTCATAGTGAAGCCACAATAAGAAACCGAATGGGGCCGTCAACATGAAGATCAAGACCGCAGTGGGAGCGGCGCTTCTAGCAACCGCGATCCACACCAGTGCTGCCTTGGCGACGGGTAACATCGCCTCGGACAAGAATTCCGACACCGGCCTGTTCACCGCTGAGTATGGTGAGACATTGCCACCCGTCGGCTATGTGAATTTCTGCGCATCCAACAAGTCGGAATGCGCATCCTACAGTTTCGGATCGAAATTGGCCGCAAGCAAACTCGGCATGACGCCAGACCGCTGGAACATGCTGCATCAAGTCAATTCCTACGTCAACGGCACGATCAAACCGGTCAGTGATCTGGAACTTTATGGTGAAGCTGAACGCTGGACCTACCCCGTGGCTGCTGGCGACTGCGAAGACTATTTGCTGCTGAAAAAGCGCGAATTGGAAGCGCTGAATATTCCGGCCCAAAACCTCCGCATCACCGTGGTGCTGGATGAGCAAAACCAGGGCCACGCCGTTTTGACCGTCACGACGGACGAAGGCGACTATATTCTCGATAACCGCCGCAACGACATTTTGTTGTGGAACGACACCAACTACACCTTCCTCAAGCGCCAGTCCGCCAAGGACCCGCGCCGCTGGGTGGCCCTGCTGAAAAAGCCTGTAACGGCTGCCAGTGTGGCGACTTCGCAAAACCCTTGAGGAACTGAAATAGGCCCGGCCGGCGTCCCCCCATCCCCCAAACCGCCGGGCTTCTAGGAGCTGGCAGCGTCCCACCCGCTGTCAGCTCCATTTTTTTCCCAAACCCTTGAATTCCAAGACAGGAAAATAATGCTTGACACCGCGCGGTGCTTTGCGTATGTTGCGTCATAATCCAGAAGTGGGTCATCCTTTCTGAGATCTTCAACAACAGTTCTGAGCCATTCAAATTGACGACGCGAAAGCCCGTTGGTCTGGTCGGCAATTTCAACGAGGAACCCATCATGCTTCAGCAATTGAAAGACTGGGCGCGACAGCTCAAACGCGAGATTTCAGCGCTTTACCTGGCAGCACGGGACCCGCGCACACCCCTGCCCGCAAAATGCGTGGCTGTTGCAGTTGTCGCCTATGCCTTGAGCCCGATTGATCTTATTCCTGATTTCATTCCGGTCCTCGGCTATCTCGACGATATCATCATTGTGCCGCTCGGCGTCATGTTGGCGGTGCGACTGGTCCCCAAGGATTTGATGCAGGCTTTCCGCGACACCGCCACCGCGCAAACAGGGCTCAAGAAGAGCTGGATTGCGGCGGGCCTCATCGTGGCCTGTTGGGCGGCGATAGGATGGACGTTTGTGATGTGGTTGTATTAAAACTGCCATCAATCAGATGGCATTCACTACGGCCGCCCTCTCCCCCAGCACATACCGCGCCGCATCCACATAATCGAACACCAGCGACACGACGAATACTGCCAGCACGGCGACCATGATCCGCTTTGGCCACTGCGGCATATCTCCGCGTCTGATTTGGCCATACAAATAAATAACCAGTGGCGTCCACAAAATGATATGCGGCAATCCCAGCAGCTTGACGTAACCGAGTTTGTCGTAAAGCCAAGACACGCCCAGTCCTGCGATGAAAGAAGCCACGACGGTGATGATGGCGGTCAAGCGGGTTTGTTTCCAGATCAGCAACAACAATGGCAACACCACAATGCCGAAGATCAAAACGTAGAGCCAGTATTGGACCCATTGGGGTTGTCGGGCAACAGCTTCAGCGAGGGTCATGTGTTTACTCCGCTTGGTATTTTTGCAAGCTTAGGCTTGCGACAGTTTTGTTGTAAAGTCACAACTCGTCGATCTCGAGGGAACAAGAATATGAAAACTCTGCGTTTGATCGTTCTTTTCGGTGTGCTTCTGACACTGTCTCCGCCTGCATTTGCAGATGATATTTTCCGCTTGTGGCATGGCGTAGGCATTCAAGGCGCACAAGGCGAATGGTCAACAGAGGTCGATTTGAGAACGACGGTGCCGACGGTCATTTATCCGAGTTTGAAATGCGCTGGCGTTTGGCAACCCCTTGGTGTTCAGAACGGGGTTCATGAATTCCGCGAGGTGATCGATGTTGGCCGCGACATTTGCATAGATGGCTATGTGCGAGTTTACCTGCTGAACAAAAAGCGCATGGCGATTGAGTATTACCAGTTCAAAGGCGACACGGAGATTGCAAAGTCCGTGGTGTTTCCGGGGCCGCATCATGAGGACACCAAAAACTATATGATCGGGGTTACACGCAAATTTATTGCATCAAAGACAAAGCAATAGAGGGTTTCAAAGTTTGAGGCCGCTGGCGAAGCGTTTCCAGTTTTTCTGGTACGATACCGCTGAAGCCGTCAGCTGGGCTGCCGCCTCATCATTCAGTACACGGATGATTTTTCCGGGTTGCCCTACGACCAGCGAATTGTCGGGAATGATTTTGCCTTCAGGTATCAAGGTCCCTGCACCAATCAGACAATTCCGCCCAATCCTTGCGTTGTTCAAAACAATGGCCCCCATGCCAACTAACGAATTGTCGCCAATGTCGCAACCATGCAAAATGGCTTTGTGGCCTATCGTGCAATTGGTGCCGATGGTGAGGGGTGCGCCCGTGTCGGTATGGAGCACGCAACCCTCCTGCACGTTGGACCCCTGCCCCACGATGATCCATTCATTGTCGCCGCGCAGCACGGCACCAAACCAGATGCTGGCATCGTCAAGCAGTCGAACTTTGCCGATCACATCAGCAGAAGGCGCAATCCAATAGCTGCCCTCGCCGGGCAGATCAGGCGAGATGCCGTCGAGCGCAAAAACCGTCATGTATAACCCTCACGGAAAGCCGAAGACTTTCGTGAGGATAACCACACCTTGCAGAAAACTCCAGCCAAAGCCGATCAACAGTACCGGAATTCCCAACACTGGCTGCGCTATCAACCACCAAAAACCATCCTGTAAAATTTTTGCAGGCGCGCTGAAAATGGCCGCCAAAACGCGAAACGGCGTCAAGCCCGTGGGCTGCGCATCCAGAATGTCCTGCAAACGCACATCCTCGCCAGTTGCAAGTTCCCACGCACTGCCAACCAGACCAGACGACACAATGCCCACCAGAATGGCCAGAATATAGGCCAAGTGTTGCAAGTCCATAACGCGTTACCCCACTCCCAAACACACCCGCTGTGTCAGAATGAGACAGAGCGTTTACTCGTTGTTTAGAAATGCAAGTTTTGGGCTGGAAAGCAAGGGGTTTGGAGTTGGCAATTAGGGACCTCTTCCGTCTCGCGCTCTGCGCGATCCACCTTCCCCAGAGGGGAAGGAAAGAATGCTCGTCGCTTCTCCTCTGGAGAAGCTGGCGCGCCAAAGGCGTGACTCATGAGGTCGCTACACCCCTACTCCAAATCGATATCCAAAATCGCCATGGAGAAATTGTAGCTGAGTTCGCCGTCTTCTTCATCACGGAACACAACGCCCAGAAAATCCTCGCCGATATAGACCTCGCCCGAATCCTTCTTCTGCGGGCGGGCTTTTACGGCCAGCGTCGGGTTGTTGAAGGTTTTGCGGAAATAGGCGGTCAGTTTGGCGAGTTCATCTGGCTTCACGTGGGAGCTCCTTAAAAAGCACGCATGCTCTAGCTCTATTCACTGGGGCCCGCAACACCTTCAACCTGATGGTCCATGGCGCGTGAAGGTTCAGCACAACCCGCATATCCCACGATCTTCGCAGGCACACCCGCCACTGTGCGATTGGGCGGCACATCGTGCAACACAACCGAGCAGGCGGCCACACGCGAGCAATGGCCAATCTCAATATTGCCGAGAATTTTGGCGCCAGCCCCGATCAATACACCCCGGCGGATTTTCGGATGACGATCACCGGATTCTTTGCCTGTGCCACCGAGGGTCACGCCCTGCATCAGCGATACATTGTCTTCCACCACAGTGGTTTCACCAATCACGATGTCATGGCCATGATCGATCATTACGCCGCGGCCAATTTGGGCAGCGGGGTGAATGTCCAGCGACGAAATCATCGAGGATCGGCTTTGAATGTAATAGGCCACGTCTTTGCGGCCTCGGTGCCAAAGGCGATGCGCCATGCGGTGGGCTTGCAAGGCTTGATAGCCTTTGAAATAAAGCAACGGATCAATATAGCGGTGGCAGGCCGGGTCACGGTCAAAAGTCGCTACCATGTCTGCCCGCGCGGCATGGCCAATATCAGGCTCAGCCTCCAGCGCATCCTGGAAGGCCTTTACAACCGTATCAGCCCCCAAATCGGCATTGCCCAAACGCTGGGCCAAGCGGTGGATCAACGCTGTTTCAAACGTGTCATGGGCGAGAATGGATGCGAAAATAAAGGACCCCATGGCCGGTTCTGACCGCGTGATAGCGTCCGCTTCGTGGCGGATACGGTCCCAGACAGCGTCAATCTTTTCGATGGTTTTGACTTGGCCTTGCATAATTTCGTCTCCGCGTTCGGGCGCAATATAGCACGATGAGAGTGATATGGGGAGTGGATGACGTTCAAACAACATTTGCTAAGTTAACAACCACAGTCCTTCGTCATCCCGGCGAAGGCCGGGACGAGGCTATGCCACAGGTTGTGAGTTTTGAAGCCCTTGCCCCGGCCTTCGCCGGGGTGACGAACCTAAGGAGTTTCCAAAAACTCCAGCACCGCCTTTTTATACCCTGCATCCCCCACCGCGTTCATGTGGTTGCGGTTTGGCAGTGTTACCCCTATCGCACCCGGTATCATATCCACCAGCGGCTGCACCGGGCCTGACACCGTGTCTTCACTGCCTGCCACGACCAACACCGGACAGACAATTTTCGACAACGCTTCTGGTTTTATTTTCACCCGCGATGAGCGGATGCAGGCGGCCAATGCTTTCAAATCACTTTTGGTATTCTCCGCAAATATGCGAAATGACCGTGCTGCCGTGTCAGATACATCGCGCACATCATCGGCTAATAATCCGTCCGAAATGGCGTCTCCTCCCGGCACACCCAAAACCATCCGCTCGGCCAAGCCGGCGAAAACCATGCGGGATACTTTCTGCGGATGTTGCATCGTAAGAAAGGCAGCGATGCGGGCCCCCATGGAATAGCCCATCACTGCGGCGTGTCCGATGTGAAGATGGTCCAACAGACGTGCAGCATCATCCGCCATGATGGAGGCTGAATAGAGTTGGGGATCATAGAGTTTTTCACTCTCGCCATGGCCGCGGTTGTCAATGCAGATGACGCGGTACCCCGCACCGAAAAGTGTTTTGATCCAGCCCGTCGCTTGCCAGTTGACGCGGGCATTGGAGGCAAAACCATGGATCAACAAAACAGGCGCACCCGTGCCTTCGTCTGAATACGCGATGTCCACACCGGCCGAATTGAATTTTTGCATCATCAACGGGATATGCTATTGCCACGGCAGAAACGCAATCAGGGATTCCTTCGATCATGGCCAGCGGCGCAACGCCTCATTTCCACAACACCATGGGCAAAACCACAATTGAGGTGGGGGCCAAGGAGTTCATGTGCATCGGTGCCATGCCACCCTTTGACCACCCCCACGTGTTCCTTGATATGGGCATGGCGTCTGAAATCATCTGCCCCTATTGCTCGACGCTCTACAAGCATTCGGCAAAGCTCGACCCCGGTCATGCCAACCCCGCTGAAGCCGAATGGCACGACGCGGCTTAAGCTCTGATACGCTTTCGATACATGAGGCGCGGCGCATTGCTTTGCATGCGCAGGGTTTCCGAGGCCAATCACGCGACGTCAAGCCGACCTGGCATAAAATTTCCCGTGCCATCAACGACCTCCATCTTCTGCAGATTGACAGTGTGAATGTTTTGGTGCGCTCGCACTACTTGCCGCTTTACGCACGCCTGGGTGACTACGACCGCTCGGCGTTGGATAAGCATAGCTTCGAAAATAAACATCGGCGGTTTTTTGAATGCTGGGCCCATGAGGCCAGCATTGTGCCGCTTGAGCTTCACCCGCTGATGCGCTGGCGCATGGAGCGCGCCAAACGTGGCGACGGCATTTACGCCCACATGGACAGGTTTGGAAAAGAAAACAAAAGTTACCTCAAATCCACCCTCGCCCACATCGTAAAATCCGGGCCCATCAGAGGGGCCGATGTGCCAGGCGGCGGCAAATCCAGTGGCAGTTGGTGGGGCTGGAGCAAGGGAAAGCTGGCGCTGGAAACCTTGTTTGACCAAGGCTTGCTGACGGCTGCGACACGTCAGGGATTCGAACGGATCTATGATGTGCCGGAGCGCGTGATTCCGTCAGAGATACTCAATCTCCCGACACCCAGTGAAGCGCAGAGCTTTCGAACCCTGATCGAACAATCGGCGATTGCTTTGGGGATTGGCACGGAAACGGATCTCAGGGATTACTTCCGATTGCCCATCGCCGAAGCGCGAAAGGCCATTGCGGAAAATGTTGAAGCGGGCGTTTTGCGTGAGGTTTCAGTCGAGGGTTGGAGGCCGAAAGCCTATCTCCACCAAACCGCAAAGCTGCCAAAATCAGCAGGTGCCACCGCCCTGCTCTCGCCTTTTGATCCCTTGGTCTGGAACCGAGACCGGGCGGAACGACTGTTCAACTTTCACTATAGGATTGAGCTTTATACCCCTGAACTGAAACGTAAATTCGGCTACTATGTATTACCGCTTCTGGTCGGGGATCAACTCGTTGGGCGCTTTTGTTTGAAAGCCGATCGCACCACCTCGACGTTGCGGGTCAACGCATCACACAATGAAACCGGAATAGAACCATCAGCGATCGCAGGGGCGGCAAAAGTTGAACTTCATAAAATGGCGACATGGCTTGGACTGGATCACGTCAGCGTTGCAAAAATAGGCAATTTGGCACCCTTGCTTGGTCGAACATAAGCCTTAATCTCGCGTCACGTTTTTTCTGATTTTTGTTGTTTCAACGCCCTCATCATCCTTTTATTTGCAAAAGTACGGCCTGAATGACTCTTAAGGTACTTCTCGAACTCATAAGCCGTCCGTTTTTCGGGAAAGGCTACATAAAACTCCAGCTCCCATGGGACAAATTTAGACGTATGCGCAGATTTTGCCGCATTGTGATCTGCTAAGCGCTGTTTCAAATCCGAAGTCGCTCCAATGTAAATTTGACTGGGCGCAGAAACACTCCGAATGAAGTACACATAATTCATAAAATACCTCTGAGAGCCCGTCTTCGCTGCGCTACGCCGGACAGTCTTCGCCCGTTGACCTTCGCTCGGCTGCGCCAGGCGAAGCCCAACGGGCGGAGACTGGTGCGGGCGGCGGGACTCGAACCCGC
>JANOPL010000003.1:0-3424 GCA_031421835.1 Hyphomicrobiales bacterium
AAAATCGTAATCCCGATCTTGATGTAAAACCGGAATTTCATTTTCGATGCACCACGTTCCAATCAACAAATCTATTGAGCCGCGAACCGTGATGGATTTTGCGCGCAATTTGCGATAGTTCGCCGCAGCAATCGTTGCAAGACGCACGCCGCCTACAACTACAGATTCAAACTTGTCCAATGTTTTCGTGAATTTTTTGGCCTGTTCTTCATTCTGCATGCCTCGCAAAATCTCGTAACGAATGAGATCCGGGACAAGGATTTGATGACTGCTTATTGCGTTGGCCAAAAGAGACTCCGCAACAGTTCCGTCGCCGCGAATAAGCGCAATCCAAGCGCTCGTATCAGCAACAATCCTCAATCACGCCGCCATTCATTCAGATCACCTTGCCAATCAATTTTGCCTCGCCATTTCAACATGCCGCGCTGCCTTTTGATTTGAACCTTTTCCTTCAATAACTGCTCAACAGTTTCTTTCTTGGTTTTCGTGCCCATAAACTCCATGACCTCAGTCATAAGTTTTTCATCAATCTCAATATTGGTTCTCATGATAATACTCGTGTGTATGATTTTCCATACCATACACACTATTGGCAACCTTCACAAATAAAAAAGGCCCGGAATTGCACCCGGGCCTTTCGCAAATTTTGATCGAACCAATCTTACTCCGCAGCGGCCTGTGGCAACTGGGTCTTGGACTGCTCTTCGATGATCAGCTTGTCGCGCTTCACGGCGATCTGGCGCAAGCGGCTTAACATGCCACCCGTTCCAGCAGGGATCAGACGACCGACGATCACGTTTTCCTTCAGACCATCCAATGTGTCAATCTTGCCTTGCGTTGCCGCATCGGTGAGCACACGGGTGGTTTCCTGGAACGACGCTGCCGAGATGAACGAGCGGGTTTGCAGTGATGCCTTGGTGATACCAAGCAACACGGGCTGACCCGTGGCCGGACGCAAACCTTCGGCTTCAAGCTTGGCGTTTTCACGGTCAAACTCTTCACGGTCGATCTGCTCACCAATCAACATCGTGGACTCACCTACGTCTGTGACTTCCATTTTCTGCAACATCTGACGCACAATCACTTCGATGTGCTTGTCGTTGATGCTCACACCCTGCAGGCGGTAAACTTCCTGGATTTCATTGACGAGATAAGAGGCCAGCTCTTCCACGCCCTTGATCGCCAGAATGTCATGCGGTGCAGGGTTGCCGTCCATGATGTATTCGCCCTTTTCAATCAGGTCACCCTCTTGAACCGGCAAATGCTTACCCTTTGGAATCAGGTATTCTACGGCTTCTGAATCGCCCTCTTGCGGAACGATGCGGATGCGGCGCTTGTTTTTGTAGTCACGGCCAAACTCGATCTTGCCTGAGATTTCCGCGATGATGGCGGCATCCTTTGGACGGCGCGCTTCAAACAACTCGGCAACACGTGGCAAACCGCCCGTGATGTCGCGTGTTTTCGCACTTTCGAGCGGGTTACGTGCGAGCACGTCACCAGCACCAATCTTCGAGCCTGGATCAACCGACAAAACGGCGTCAACCGACAACAGGTAACGGGCTTCACCGCCGCGTGGCAACTTCATCACTTCGCCGTTCTTGTCCTTGAGGACAATGGCTGGCTTCAGTGTTGTACCCCGTTGGTTGGTGCGCCAATCAATGATCACACGGTTGGTGATGCCGGTTGCTTCGTCGATGATTTCGTTCACGGAAATACCGTCAACCACATCTTCGAACGCCACAACGCCATCCACTTCCGACAGAACCGGACGTGTGTAGGGATCCCATTCCGCAATACGCATACCGCGCTTTACGGCGTCACCTTCATCAACCAGCAGCTTGGAGCCGTAGCCGATTTTGTGTGTCGCGCGTTCATTGCCCTTGGCATCTTTGATCACCATCGTGATGGCGCGGCCCATGACCACCAGTTTGCCGCTGGTGTCCTTGGCAACGTTGCGGTTACGGATTTCGATGGTTCCTTCCATGTTGGCTTCAACATAGGAATCATCCATCACCTGTGCGGCACCACCAATGTGGAACGTGCGCATGGTCAACTGCGTGCCCGGTTCACCGATGGATTGCGCTGCGATAACGCCCACAGCTTCACCCATGTTGACGGGCGTTCCCCGTGCAAGGTCGCGGCCGTAACAGGTGGCACACACACCGAACTTGGTTTCGCACGTCAGCACCGAGCGGATCTTGATTTCGGTGATACCGGCTTTTTCGATCAACTCGACATGGTGTTCGAGAATTTCGTTGCCAGCAGCCAAGATCAATTCGCCTGAACCCAGGTCCACAATGTCTTGTGCCGTGGTACGGCCCAACACACGTGTTCCCAAAGATACGATGACTTCACCGGCGTCGATAATCGGACGCGTGGTGATAAAGTGTTGCGAGCCGCAATCCTCTTCCGAGATGATGGCGTCTTGTGCAACGTCAACCAGTCGACGTGTCAGATAACCGGAGTTCGCCGTCTTCAACGCCGTATCAGCAAGACCCTTACGGGCACCGTGGGTGGAGTTGAAGTATTCGAGAACCGACAGACCTTCCTTGAAGTTCGAGATGATCGGCGTTTCAATGATCTCGCCCGAAGGCTTGGCCATCAAACCGCGCATACCAGCAAGCTGCTTCATCTGCGCTGGCGAACCACGCGCACCGGAGTGGCTCATCATGTAGATCGAGTTGATCGGCAACTGGCGCTTGGTTTCCGGATGGAATTTGACAGAGGAAATTTCCTTCATCATTTCCTCGGCGACTTTGTCTGAGCACTTGGCCCAGGCATCAACCACCTTGTTGTATTTTTCACCCTGCGTGATCAAACCGTCGATATATTGCTGCTCATATTCCTTTGCAGCTTCACGTGTTTGTTGCACCAGCTTCACCTTGGTGGGCGGAATGACCATGTCATCCTTACCAAAGGAAATGCCAGCCTTGAACGCGTTCAAGAAGCCGAGCGCCATGATGCGGTCAGCGAAAATAACCGCTTCTTTCTGACCACAATGACGATAGACCGAGTCAATCATCTTTGAGATGTCGCGTTTGGTCATCAGCTTGTTGCAGAGATCATAGGTGATGTTCATGGCAAGCGGCAAAAGCTCACCAATGCGCATGCGGCCCGGCGTGGTTTCGATGATGCGATTGCGCACCATGCCATCAGCAGCCGTGTCTTTGATACGGCATTTGATCTTGGCGTGCAGCGTGGTTACGCCATTTGCGAGGGCGTGTTCGATTTCCTGAAGGTTACCAAACACCTTGCCTTGGCCCGGTTCATTCTCTGCCATGATCGACAGGTAATAGAGACCCAGCACAATGTCCTGTGACGGAACGATGATCGGTTGACCGTTGGCAGGATGCAACACGTTGTTGGTGGACATCATCAACACGCGGGCTTCCAACTGGGCTTCAAGCGACAGTGGAACGTGAAC
>JANOPL010000004.1:0-23490 GCA_031421835.1 Hyphomicrobiales bacterium
GGTTTTTTGGCAGGCGTTTTCTTTTTGGCTGCAGCATTCTTCTTGGCAGGTGCTTTCTTTGCCGCGACTTTCACATTGCCCGCCAATTCAGCAAACTTATCAAAGAACTGCCCCGCCAGTGAACGCGCTGTCGAGTCTATCAAGCGCGACCCCAGCATGGCCATTTTGCCACCAACCTGGGCATCTACATCGTAGGTCATTCGGGTGCCTTCGGGCACAGTTTCCAAGTTGACGGAAGCCCCTCCCGTTGCAAAGCCCGCAAGCCCACCCTCACCCTTGCCTTCGATGCGATAGGAACGGGGTGGCTTCAAATCCTTGAGGTGTACGGTGCCATTGAAGCCTGCTTTGACGGGTCCCATTTTCACGACAACCCGCGCCGACATTTCGGTGGCAGATTTTTTGGTGATGCTCTCACAGCCGGGAATGCACTGTTTCAAAATCTCTGTATCATTCAATGCCGCCCAGACCGCTTCAATAGGTGCGGGGATAATTTCTTCGCCACTCATTTTCATGATCAGACTCCTGTTGCAGCCAAACTAGATCAGATATCGCCCCGCTTCCACTGCTCTTTGGTCTTAAGACGGAACTCTTCAAATCGGCTTGCGTCAATGGCATCGCGCATGTCCTGCATCAGCGATTGATAATAGGCAATGTTCGCCCACGACATCAGCATCATGCCCAGCAACTCGCCGGAGCGCACAAGATGATGCAAATAGGCGCGCGAGTAGAGCGACAGGGCCGGGCATGCATGTTCCTCGTCCAATGGCCTTTTGTCGGCGGCGTATTTGGCATTGCGAATGTTTATCTTGCCAAAGCGCGTGAAGGCTTGGCCATGGCGGCCAGACCGTGTGGGCATCACGCAGTCAAACATGTCAACGCCCCGCGCCACAGCTTCCAGCAAATCATCAGGCGTGCCGACACCCATCAGGTAGCGTGGCTTGTCAGCAGGCAACATGGGGGCGGTAAAATCAATGGTGGACAGCATCAATGCCTGCCCTTCACCCACCGCAAGCCCGCCAATGGCGTAGCCCTCAAAGCCAATGGCATGCAGCCCTTCAGCACTTTTCCGGCGTAGTGTTTCATCAGTGCCACCTTGTACGATGCCAAAATTGCCTTTCCCGGGTTGGGATCCAAAAGCAGTGCGCGACCGCTCAGCCCAGCGCAGCGAAAGTTCCATGGCTTTCACAGCCTGTTTCTCCGTGTGCGGAAACTCGATGCACTGGTCGAGCTGCATCTGAATGTCAGAGCCCAGCAAGCGCTGAATGTCCATGGCACGTTCCGGCGTCAGTTCGTATTTGCTCCCATCAATGTGGGACTGAAACATCGCGCCGCGTTCGGTGATCTTGCGGATTTTAGACAACGACATGATTTGAAAACCGCCACTGTCCGTCAGGATCGGGCCGTTCCATTTGATCAGGTCATGCAGGCCACCAAGCGCCGCAACCTGCTCGGCACCGGGTCGCAACATCAGGTGATAGGTGTTGCCTAAAATAATATCGGCACCCGTTTCTTTCACCTGATCGAGATAAACGCCCTTGACGGTGCCCACAGTGCCAACCGGCATGAAGGCAGGCGTGCGAATATCACCACGTCCTGTGTGCACCGTGCCGCGCCGCGCCAAACCATCCTGTTTGTGCAGCGTAAATCCAAACTCTTGTGTCATGCCGCAGGCCATAGCAGGCTGGCATCGCCATAGGAATAGAACCGATAGTTGTTGGCTATGGCATGGGCATAAGCAGCCTGCATACGCGCCGTTCCAGCAAAAGCTGATACCAGCATGAACAATGTGGATTTTGGCAAATGGAAATTGGTGATCAATCCATCGGCGGCTTTAAACTTATAGCCGGGTGTTATGAAAATATCCGTGGCCCCCGAAAACGGTTGCATCACCGAGGCCTCCAGCAACCGCAACGAGGTCGTGCCCACGGGAATGATCCGCCGCCCCTCTGCTTTCGCTTTCAACAATCGCCCTGAAGTCTCAACTGAGACGCTGCCCCATTCCTGGTGCATTTTATGGTCGTCAGTATCATCAACTTTGATTGGCAGAAAAGTGCCAGCCCCCACATGCAGAGTGACATATTCCTGTTGTATGCCAATATCTTGCAAGCGTTCTATCAAGGCAGGTGTGAAGTGCAAACCCGCCGTGGGAGCCGCCACAGCGCCATCATGCTTGGCGTAAGTCGTTTGATAATCCGTGCGGTCTTGCGCGTCCTGCGCCCGCTTGCCCTCGATGTATGGTGGCAAGGGTACACGGCCCCACTGCATCAGTGCAGCATCCAACTCGGCATTGGAAACCGCAAAGCGCAACGTCACTTCGCCCGCTTCACCTTTGTCATCCACAACAGCAGTGAGATCACCAAATTGAACTGTGTCCCCCTGCTCCAGCTTCTTGGCTGGCTTCACAAAAGCCCTCCATCGTGCCCCATCAAGCCGCATGTGCAACAGTGCTTCCATTTTAGGGGTGGTACCTAAACGACCGATGCGATGGCCTGTGAGGGCAGCGGGAATAACGCGGGTGTCGTTGAACACCAATACATCCCCCGCTTGCAGCAGCGAAGGCAGGTCAGCAACAGTCTGATCTGTGAACCCATCACCCACAACCAAGAGCTTTGCGGCTTCGCGGGGAACCGCTGGGCGAAGAGCAATGCTTTCCGGCGGAAGCTCAAAATCAAAATCCGAGACACGCATTATGCCCAGTCAATGACTTTGAGTGATGGGATACGATTAAAATGTTTCACATTGTTCGTCACAAGTGGAAAGTTTAGACGCAAAGCTTGAGCAGCA
Organism: Hyphomicrobiales bacterium; assembly: GCA_031421835.1. Lineage (GTDB taxonomy): Bacteria > Pseudomonadota > Alphaproteobacteria > Rhizobiales > Aestuariivirgaceae > Aestuariivirga. The sequence continues at coordinate 2,785 of JANOPL010000004.1, forward strand.
ATGAATAGATCGTATTCTCCAATCGGTTCTCCTCGCTTTGCGAGATATATTCGCAAAGTCGCTGCAATTTCTGCATCTTGCATGTTCCAATTGTGAACCTCTGCAATGATTGACATGGCTTTTTCAAGTTTTGCGCGCGAGGAATGTGGCGTCGGACTGTTATTTGCACCAAATTGAAGTTCAAAATAGACGATGACTGACGTGTGATGCCGATTGCCAGCGGCAATCGAATTAGCGGCACCTAGCCTGTAAGATGGCTCTCTTCCACGGATCATCTTACTGAGAATGTTGGTGTCGAGCAGCAGGTTCAATCAAAATCGACCTTTGGTTCGCTTGAGACGTCTTTTTGCTGACGCCATCCCTCAGTGTAAAGTCCTTCGGTCGGCCCCAAGGCGTCTAATTCTGCCCAATATTTGTCCCAGTCAGCTTTTGTAAGCGGCGTTTTTCCAACGGCTTTCATCGCTACAACATCGCCCCTTCGGGAAATCTCAACCTCTTTCCCAGCCATACGAAATTCTTTCGGCAGTCTTACAGCTTGGCTGCGGCCGTGCATAAAAAGTTTGGCAGTGGTTTTGGCCATGGCTAACCTCAATTGGTAGATATCATTGATATATACCAATTGAGGGCAATTTTCAAGTTCAGGCTTTCACATCCGCCGCGACCTGCGCCTTGGCAATCTTGTCAGGTGCCTTCACTGGTTCGCCGCGCTTGATGGTGTCGACGATGTCCATGCCTTCGGTCACACGTCCCCAAACCGTATATTGCTTGTCAAGAAAAGACGCGTTGTCGAACACAATGAAGAACTGGCTGTTGGCTGAGTTCGGACTGGAAGACCGCGCCATCGAACAGGCACCACGGGTATGAGGTTCGCTCGAGAATTCGGCTTTGAGGTCAGGCTTTTTTGAGCCGCCCATGCCGGTGCCAGTGGGGTCGCCGCCTTGCGCCATAAAGCCTTCGATCACACGGTGGAACACGACGCCATCATAGAAGCCTTCGCGGGCCAATTCCTTGATGCGACCCACATGTCCGGGAGCGAGGTCTGGACGGAGAGAAATCGTCACGCGGCCCTTGGCCTTGCCAGCATTGTCAGCGATGTCGAGGAAAAGGGTATTTTCGAGGTCAGACATTATTGCACAGTCACTTTCGTCATTGAGTCAGGATTTTCGACGGGTTCGCCCCGTTTGATTTTGTCAACACAGGTCATGCCATCAGCATCAACAGTGCCCCACACGGTGTATTGGTTGTTCAGGAAGGCACCTTCCGCAAACATCACAAAGAATTGGCTGTTGGCTGAGTTCGGGTCTTGTGACCGCGCCATGCCGACCACGCCACGGGCGAAATTTTCCTTGGTGAATTCAGCAGGCAAGTCTGGTTCTTGTGAACCGCCCGTACCCGCCAGCGACGTATCGCCGCCCGCCTTGCCGTTCTGCACATCACCGGTTTGCGCCATGAACCCGTCGATGACGCGGTGGAACACGATATTATCATAAGCACCAGCCGCAGCCAGCTTGGTGATCTGTGCAACATGCTTCGGCGCCAAATCAGCGCGCAATTTAATTGTGAAACTACAGCCCAGGCTGGTATCCACTTTCAGGCTTTCCGCCGCGAAGGCGGGTGCCGACAATGCTGCAAAGCAAAGACCGGCCAAAACAGTTTTTTTCATGGGAATCTCCAATTAGCGCCACAGCAAGTAGCCTAGCTGTAAAGATGGCGCAACTTCGACGCTTCAGGAAATTGCTTTGCGCAGGGCCAATTCAGCCTCTTTCGGCAGAAAAAGAGAGATATCGCCGCCCATTTTGGCAATTTGCTTGACCAACGATGACGCAATCATCCGTGTGGCGGGGGAAGCGGCCAAAAACACCGTTTCCAGTTCAGGTGCCAGAGCCCCGTTCATGTGGGCCATCTGTACTTCGTAATCAAAATCAGAAGCGTCCCGCAAACCCCGAATGAACACTTGCGCTTTTGCTTTATGCGCAGCGTCAACGGCCAAACCCTCAAAGGTCACGACATCGATTTTAAGATTGGAATGTTCAGATATCGGTTGCGTTACCACCTCGACCAGAGCCACGCGTTCGGCAGCCGAAAGCAAGGCTTTTTTGCTGTCATGATTGCCCACACCAATCACCAGCCGGTCAACCACCCGCCCCGCCCGGGCGATGATATCGAGGTGACCAAAAGTAATGGGATCAAAGGATCCGGGGTAAAAGCCGATACGCATGATACTCCACGTGATGCCACATCCCGCCTGGGATGTGTAGACCTTTCGCTTCACATTCGCTTTGCATCAATCGCCCAAAAACCGTTGAACCTGCTTGAAACTATTGCGTTGACTCCCACCCCAGTGTTCATAAGTTGATCATTTGAATTTTGCGGGTTCTTCAACTAACATCTGTGGTTGGAGAACATCCGTCTTGGAGGACTGCGTTGCGCTGGAAAACTCTGCCAATGTTGCTTTTGGTTGTCGGCGCGCAATGGCTGGCGGTAACCGCATTCGCCGAGAAGCGCATCGCTCTCGTTATTGGCAACAATGACTATCAGGAAGTGCCCAAGCTGCAAAAAGCAGTTGGGGATGCAAAAGCCATTGCAGAAAAGTTGTCAAAACTCGGATTCAAAGTCACCGTGGCCTTGGACTTGGATCGACGCAAACTCAATCAAGCCTTGTCGCGACTTTACAGCGATATTGAACCTGGCGACACGGTTGCGGTGCACTTCTCCGGCCATGGCGTTGAATTGCAGGGTCAAAACTACCTACTCCCAATCGATGCCCCAGCCCCGGAAAATGGCGGCGCTGAACTTTTGAAATCTGAAACTCTGTCGCTTCAAATGCTCGTCGAAACCTTGGTCGACAAAAAAGCGGGCGCACGTATTCTGATTATCGATGCGTGTCGGGACAATCCCTTTGCGGCGGCGGGCAAGCGATCGATTGGTGGCACGCGCGGACTTGGCAAAGTGGACGTGACGCGCGGCACATTCATCATGTATTCGGCAGGCAATGGTCAGGCGGCGCTAGACCGGCTGGACGAAAAGGACACCTCGCCAACATCTGTTTACACCCGCGTGTTGTTGCAACGCCTCGATCAGCCGGGCATCACTCTCAGAGACCTCGCGGCTACAGTGCGCGAAGACGTGTTCAACATGGCCAAAACCGTTGGCCACGAACAATACCCCGCCTATTATGACGAAATGCCGTCAAACTTCTTGTTGTCGCCGGCAAGTGCTTCGACACAAACGACCAATGTTGAGCCACCAAAAGTTATTGAACTGCCGAAGATCGACACCCCGGAACAGCCACCGTCGATTTTGGACGACGAACAGGCTTTCAAACTCGCGCAGTCCATCGATACCGTTGACGCATGGAACGCGTTTCTGTCCCAGCACCCCGACAGCGCCTACACGCCTTATGCCAAAGCTGCCCGCGAAAAACTTATCAGCGCTGAAGTCGCTGCCCAGAAAAAGCAACAGGCTTCTGTTGAACCACCCAAAAAAGTGACACCTCCAAAACCCAAGGCAACACCACCAGGCGACGCCTGCTCGCGGGTTGGCCGCGTGCGTGGCCTTGACCCGAATGGTGATAACTTCCTCGCGGTGCGCACCGGCCCCGGAACAGGCTTTCAGGAAATTGACCGCATTTTCACCGGTGATAAAGTTTCAATCTGCAGCAGCAAAGGCAAGTGGTACCGCGTGAAATATGGCGGCGGCTCCGGCTGGGTTTACGGAAGATATGTTGCAGGCTAGATCAACCTGAACTTTGACGGAATCGTCAAAGTTCTGAAAAGTTGATCGAGAATTGAACCTTGAGGCGATTTTGACTTTTTTTAAGTCAAAACGCTGTGCCGCTTTTTTGCCCTTTCAGCTGAATATGTGTTATCCGCCGCTTTCAACGAATTGAAAGTACCCCTTCCCTTGCCTTTTCCACAAACTCTTCCTGCCCTCAACCGCGCCCTCACCGAACGCAAATATGAAGAACCGACCCCCGTTCAGTTGGCGGTGATGGAGGAAAAAGCCGACGGGCGGGACCTCGTCGTGTCAGCCCAAACCGGCTCCGGCAAGACGGTGGCCTATGGCCTCGCCATTGCAAAAACCATGCTGGGCGATGCAGAGCGTTTTGACATCAACGCCTCGCCACTGGCGTTGATCGTTGCCCCCACCCGTGAACTGGCCATGCAGGTGGAGCGCGAATTCGAATGGCTCTATGCCCAAACGGGTGCGCGCATTTTATCCTGCGTCGGCGGCATGGACCCGAAGCGCGAACGCCGCCGCTTGGGCGATGGTGCTCACATCATTGTTGGAACACCGGGCCGCTTGCGTGACCATTTGGAACGCGGTGTTTTGGACATCGCAGCATTGAAGGCCGTCGTGCTCGACGAAGCCGATGAAATGCTTGATCTTGGTTTTCGCGAAGACCTCGAATTTATTTTGGAGGCCACACCAGCCTCGCGCCGCACCTTGCTGTTTTCGGCCACAATGCCAAAAACCATCGCAAACATGGCCAAGAAGTATCAGAAAAATTCACTGCGCATTGAAACGCTTGGCGAGAGCCGCGCCCATGCCGACATCGAATACCGCGCCATGCGCGTTGCCCCCAATGAAATTGAACATGCCGTGGTCAACGTGCTGCGCTTTGTCGAACCACAAAGCACCATCGTATTCTGCAATACCCGTGAACACGTCAAGCATCTGCACGCCACCTTGTCAGAGCGCGGATTTGCGGCTGTAAACCTGTCGGGTGAGCTCAGCCAAAGTGAGCGCAACCACGCACTGCAAGCCCTGCGTGATGGTCGTGCCCGCGTGTGCGTGGCAACGGACGTTGCTGCACGCGGCATCGATTTGCCCAACTTGGGCTTGGTCATCCACGCCGATCTGCCCAATGACGCGGAAGCGCTGCAACATCGCTCGGGCCGCACGGGTCGCGCTGGCAAAAAAGGCATCAGCGTTGTGCTGGTGCCGCTGTCACGGCGCAAGAAGGCCGAACGTCTGTTGCACGAAGCAGGTGTTGATCCGAAATGGAGCGGCGTTCCACAGGCCGATGATATTCGAAAGCTTGACCAGCAACGGATGATGCAAGACCCAATTCTGACTGCCGCTTCGACCGAGGAAGACTTGGAAATGGCCAAACTGGTTTTGGCTTCACGCTCCGCTGAAGACATCGCTGCTGCTTTGGTGCGAATCTACCGTTCGCGCCTGCCCGCCGCTGAAGATGTATTTGACCCAGGCCCCGGTCGCGAAGGCGACAGCTTCAAGCCCTCGAAACGTTTCGAACGGAATTCCGGCCCCAGCGAATTCACCTGGTTCCGCATGGACATCGGCCGCAAGAACAACGCCGATCCGAAATGGCTGCTGCCCATGATCTGCCGTCGCGGCAAGGTTACCAAGCCCGACATCGGTTCGATCAAGATTTCAGAAAACGAAACACGCTTTGAAATTGCCAACGCTGCAGTATCGCGTTTTGTCAGTGCTGCAAAGGCCGAGGCCGATGACGATGTGAAGATCGAAATGATGGCGGGCGCTCCAGATCCTTCCAGCGAAAAGCGGGAGTTCAGAAAGAAATTTGACGGTCCTAAAAAGTTTGATGGGCCACGCAAGTTTGACGGACCGAAAAAATCTTATGGCGAGCGCAAGCCCCGCGAAGGTGGCAGCTATGAGGAACGCAAACCTTATTCAGATCCCGCCAAACCCAAATTCGACAACCCAAAATTTGACACGCCACGCAAAGCAAAGTCTGAATCGACGAAACCAAAATACGATGGCGTCAAACGCCCGAAGCCTGGGACAACAGAATATGACGCGGCTTTGAAATCGATGATAGATACGGGTGTGCCCACCCCAAAAGCCGAACGCCCGGAATGGAAAAAACAGAAGCGGAAATAATGTGCTTCAGGCCGTGGCGAACGTTAAAACAAATACACCCTTATCGATCCATTGGAATAAACATCAGCTGCCACAACGCGGCTGATGGCAATTCCTCTGGCGGACAAGGCCCGTCGCGTCACCGGGTTGGATTTAAGAGCACTGCGCAATCGTTTGATGCCGGAGTAATTGCGGTCAACGTTGAGACGAAAATCATCCACCGTATCCCAATCAGAGGCGATGCGTGGGCGGGCAAGGCTGCGCAAATTCACGACCCCCATAGATGGCACCGAGCCAATCCGCGAGATTTTGCCCGCCGTCGATCCCGCCCGCATGATCAAGGCATCAACAGGAACGCCCGATTGCAACAAACTGCGGGCAGAAACAGGTGCCGCCGACAATGGCAATACCAACAAGGCCATAATCGATAGCTTGGACAATACAGTTTTCGGACTCATGTCGACCTCCATGACGATTTCATCGGTAAGATTTGGTCACGAAGGGTAAACTTTTCAAGGCTTCTCGATGTGCGCTAGCCCACACGGCCCAGGGAAAAACCACGCACCAGGTGTTTGCGCACCAATACGATACATAGCAGGCCGGGCAAAAACCCCAGCACGCTGGCAGCGGCCAACAGGCCAAAGTCACCCACCAACACGCCACCTGCCCTCGTCATGATGCCGCTGATCGGTTTGGCCTCAACTGCTGTTAGTGCGTTGGACAACAAGAACTCCACCCATGAGAACATGAAACAGAAGAACGCCGTGACAGCAATGCCCGGAGCCAAAGCAGGGATGAGAAACTTCACAAAAAACCCAACGCGGGAATAGCCATCGATGGCGGCACTTTCATCCAACTCCCGCGGCACCGCCGACACAAAGCCTTCTAAAATCCAGACTGCGATCGGCACATTAAAAAAACAATGCGCCAAGGCAACTGCAATATGCGTATCAAACAAATTGAGATCAGAAAAAATCTGCACAAACGGCACCAGCAAAATGACGGGAGCCATCATGCGGAACATCAACAATCCAAAAAACAATGACCGGATTGCAGGTGAAGAATAGCGCGAAAACGCATAAGCGGCAGGCACCGCAACACTCACGGAAATCACCACATTCATGACCACATAAATCGCCGCATTGGCGTAGCCTTTGATCCAGTCACCGTCTGTGAAAATGGTGCGGAAATGTTCGAACGTTGGCGCCACAGGAAACACGGTCAATTGACCCGCAATCTCACCATTTGTCTTGAAGGCCATGGTCAACAGCCAATAAAGTGGCACCATCAATGCCATGGTGTAAATAACTGGTGCCAGAGGGACACGCTTCATGCCTTGGCACCCGACGCAACGACTTGCCGGAACAGAACCAGTGACACCAACACGACAATGGCAAAGTAGATGACAGCCATGGCACTGCCCTCGCCCAAGTCAAACTGTATGGTCGCCGTTTGCACCAGTTCATGTGACAGAAACGTGGTGGAAACACCGGGGCCACCACGCGAGACGATATAAGCCTCAGTGTAGATCACGAAACTGTCCATGAAGCGCAACAGTATAGCGATGCTCAAAACCAATTTCAGTTTCGGCAATTGTACGTAGCGAAAAATGCTGAAGGACGAAGCGCCATCAATGCGGGCGGCGCGATAATAGTCTTCCGGAATGGCTTTCAGCCCTGCATATGCCAACAACACCACGAAACTGGTCCAGTGCCACACATCCATCAGCAATAACACAAACCAAGTTATAACCTTGCTGTTCATGTTCAATTCCAATCCCAACAGCGTTACAAAGTTTGTCAGCAACCCTGTCTGCGGCAAGCTCAACACCTTCCACAAATACCCCACCACGAGTGTGGGCGTCAGCAGCGGGATCGCCATCAACACAATCAAGACAGCGGCCAAGCGCCCTTCGCGCGGCATACGCAGAGCAATATAAAGCCCCAAGGGAATTTCAATCAGCAACGCCGCAAGTGAAAATCCCAAACTGCGCAGCAACGCCCATTGAAAGTCCCGCGACAGCAACACTTGCTGAAACCATTGTGACCCCACAAACAAAAAACTGTTGCCGGCAAAAGTATCATTCACAGAATAAAAGAATACGAAAGCCAATGGAATGACGCCGCATGCCGTCATCACCAAAACGGCAGGCGTCAGCAACAGTGTTGGTTCCCAGTTGACTTTAGACATTCTTAAACATCAAGCGCCTCTTCCTCAACAAACTGCGCCCGCTCGCTAATGAAGTTGAACCGTTCTTCTGGCTTGTTGCCCATCAGTTGTTCAACAATGCGCGCCGTTGAATTGCGCTCGGCGTCGGTCAAAGTCACGCGCAGCAGCAAGCGCTTGGAAGGGTCCATCGTGGTTTCTTTGAGCTGCGGTGCCGTCATCTCACCCAAGCCCTTGAAGCGCCCCACTTCCGTTTTTTTGCCGCCAAAGAAAGTCTTCAGCAATTCATCCTTATGCTGATCATTTCGAGCATAGGCATTCTTGCCGCCTCCGGACAATCGGTAGAGCGGCGGCACTGCCAGATACAAATGCCCCTGATCAATCAACAACGGCATTTGCCGATAAAAGAAAGTGATCAGCAATGATGCGATATGCGCACCGTCAACGTCGGCATCTGTCATGATGATGACCTTGTCATAACGCAAATCTTCTTCGCGATAAGAGGTGCCGGTGCCTGCCCCCAGCGCCTGCGTCAAATCACCAATCTGTTGATTGCCAGCAAGTTTGTCCTTGCCTGCATTGGCGACGTTCAAAATCTTGCCGCGTAACGGCAATACAGCCTGGTTTTCGCGGTTGCGCGCCTGCTTGGCTGAGCCACCAGCCGAGTCTCCTTCAACGATAAACAGTTCTGAACCCTGCAACTGATTGGCTGAACAATCCGCCAATTTGCCGGGAAGTCGTAGTTTGCGAACCGCCGTCTTGCGGCCCACTTCCTTTTCCTGCCGACGACGGATGCGATCTTCCGCCCGCTCGATGATCCAATCCAGCAAACGGTCGGCCTGCGCCGGATGCCCCGTCAACCAATGGTCAAAATGATCAGCCACTGCCTTATCAACAATTTTCACAGCATCAACGGACGAAAGCTTGTCTTTCGTCTGCCCCACAAATTCCGGCTCGCGGATAAAAACCGACAACATGGCACCGGACTGCACCATCACATCTTCTGCGGTCACGACACTGGCGCGCTTGTTGTTTTTCAGTTCGGCGTAGTTCTTCAACGACCGCGTCAACGCTGTGCGAAAGCCGATCTCATGCGTGCCGCCATCAGCTGTTGGAATGGTGTTGCAATAGGACGACATGAAGCCATCCTCGCCACCAAACCACGCCACCGCCCATTCGACCGAGCCGTGGCCACCTTCCTTTTCGACCTTGCCAAAGAACGCTTCATCGACAACCCGCGTGCGGCCTTCCAGCCGCTCTTCCAAATAGTCTTTCAAGCCGCCGGGGAAATGAAACACGGCGTTTTCAGGCGTGTCCTTGTCCTTGATAAACTGTGGCGCACAGGTCCACCGGATTTCGACGCCACCAAAAAGGTAGGACTTGGACCGCGACATTTTATAAAGCCGCGCCGCATTGAACGCCGTGTTGCCTTTGCCGAATATCTGCGGGTCAGGAATAAACTTCACTGTTGTGCCGCGCCGTCCAGAGACCTTGCCCAGATTGACAACCGGCCCTTGCACAGCGCCGCGCCTAAATTCCTGCCGATAGAGTTGTTGGCCCCGCGCCACCTCTACAATCATATGTTCCGAAAGCGCGTTGACAACCGAAGCACCAACGCCATGCAAACCGCCCGACGTTTCATAAACCTTCGAGTCAAACTTGCCGCCCGCATGCAGTGTCGTCAGAATCACTTCGAGGGCTGACTTGCCTTTGAACTTCTTATGTTCATCAACCGGAATACCACGACCATTGTCAGTGACACTCAAATATCCATCAGCCTGGTACTCAACTTCGATGCGCGTGGCGTGGCCTGCCACCGCCTCATCCATCGAGTTGTCGATGATTTCTGCAAACAGGTGGTGCAACGCCTTTTCGTCCGTTCCCCCGATATACATGCCCGGTCGACGGCGCACGGGCTCAAGGCCCTCAAGCACTGAAATATCATCGGCTGTATAACTGTCCTCACCCTTGGATTTGGGCGGGGCTTTTGCCGCGGGCTTGGGATCAGGTTTGGGTTGCGGCACGTCGCCGAAAAGATCTGCAGGTGTTTTGGCCATTTTACTTCTCAAATCCGAATCAGGTCGGCAATATGCCAGTTTCAGTTCGAAATGTCGGGAGGGCTTTCGCCATGCGCGGTTTTGGAATCTTGTTGGTGATCTTGGCTTTTGGTCAAACTGCCGCAACCGCAGAATAAGCGAAAATTTCAGGCGAAGCCATTCGCATCATGCTCAACGACAAGACGTTCAATCAAATAAAGCCGGCGACCAAATACAAAATTGATCAAATCTTTCAATCGAGCGGCGTCACCCACTTTATTGTCAATGGCGATGTGCAGACTGGGCGCTGGCGTGTTGAAAAGGACCAGTATTGTTCAAATTGGCCGCCAACCGAGCACTGGGACTGTTACGACATTCTGCGAAGTGGAGAAACCTTGATTTTTCTGTCGGCACAAGGTGCCCGATATGTCATGGTCCCCCCGACGCGTTGAGAGTTGCGCAAAATTATTCTTTTTACATAGAGCGCAGTTGCCTTTAAGAGCCGCGCTTTCGTTTGACGCCACAGAAGGAGACGCCAAACCATGACGAACATTCACCCTATTCACGCCACTTGGAACGGCCCCATTGTCATACTGGGCTTCGGCTCCATTGGTCGTGGATCGTTGCCGTTGATTTTGCGCCACATCGCATGTGACAAATCACGTATCACCATCATTGATCCGTCAGATGAGAACAAGTGGATTGCCGAGAAGGAAGGCATCACATTTGTGCAATCGTCAATCACGCGCACCAATTATAAAAAGCTATTGAAGCCTTTGCTTAACGCTGGCCCCGGCCCTGCCTTCATTGTCAATTTGACAGTCGATGTGGACGCGATGGATATCATCCGTTTGGCCCGCGCTACGGGTGCCTTGTGTCTTGATACTGTCATCGAGCCATGGCCCGGCTTCTATTACAACAAGAACCTCACCAATGCTGACCGCACCAATTATGCGATGCGTGAAAAACTCTTGCAGCTGAAAAAAGAATTGGGCGTGGGCTCCACCGCCGTGTCGTGTTGTGGTGCCAACCCAGGCATGGTCTCGTGGTTTGTCAAAGACGCACTTGTAAAAATTGCTGCCGACCTCAAACTCAAATTCGAAACGCCAAAAACCCGCGATGGTTGGGCCAAGCTGATGAAGAAGGTCGGCGTCAAAGGCATACACATTGCCGAGCGCGATACACAACGCATCAAGAAACAAAAGCCTGTCGATACCTTCCTCAACACCTGGTCGGTGGATGGTTTCGTGTCGGAAGGCTTGCAACCCGCTGAATTGGGCTGGGGCAGCCATGAGAAGAAAATGCCGCCAGAAGGCCGCCGCCACAAGCAAGGTTCGAAAGCTGCCATCTATCTGGAACGCCCCGGTGCCGATACACGCGTGTTGACGTGGACACCCACCATAGGGGAGCATTTTGGCTTCCTCGTCACCCACAATGAAGCGATTTCCATTTCAGACTATTACACAGTGAAGTCGGGCAACAAGGTCACATACCGTCCAACCTGCAACTATGCCTATCACCCCTGCAACGATGCAATTTTGTCCTGGCATGAGCTGTTGGGTGCGGGCGGCAAGCGCCAGTCCAAACAACACGTTTTGACCGAAGACGAAATTGCCGACGGCGGCGACGAACTTGGCGTGTTGATGTATGGCCACAAAAGAAATGCCTATTGGTATGGATCGAAGCTGACAATCGATGAAGCACGTGCACTGGCCCCCTATCAGAACGCCACTGGCATGCAGGTAACGTCAGCTGTTTTGGCGGGCATGATCTGGGCGATTGAAAACCCGAACTGCGGCATCGTCGAAACCGACGAGATGGACCATGTGCGCTGCCTCGAGGTGCAACGCCCCTACCTCGGAAAACTGGGTGGCACTTACACTGACTGGACACCACTGCAACAACGTGTCAGCTTCTTCGACGAAAAGCTGGACAGACGCGACCCGTGGCAATTCACGAACATCATGGTGCGGTAGGCGCTTAAACGCCCTCATCCGGCAAATGCATCTCAAGCGGTTGTAACACTTCAGTCCCATCAAGCGGATCTTCATCGTCGGCCAACGCATCGGACATTTGCGGCAACGGCATGTCAAAGCCCGGCGGCAAATTGCCTTCCAGCAGGCCTGCGGCTTTCAACTCATGCAAGCCCGGCAAATCAGTGATCTCATTCAAGCCAAAGTGACGCAGGAAACCATCTGTCGTGCCGTAAGTCACCGGACGTCCCGGCGTTTTGCGCCGTCCTCGCATCCGTACCCAACCGATGTCGAGCAATGTATCAAGCGTACCTTTTGAAATGGCCACGCCGCGAATATCTTCAATATCAGCCCGCGTGACAGGCTGGTGATACGCGACGATCGACAATGTTTCCAAACCTGCTTTTGTAAGTTTTTTCTGCTGCACGGTTTCACGCCGCAGCACAAACGCCACATCAGGTGATGTGCGCAACATGTAATTGCCGCCGATTTGCACAAGGTTTACGCCCCGGTTGGCATAATTCACCTGCAGGTCGTCAATGAGCAATTGAAGGTCAACACCCTCGGGCAGAAACGTCTTCAGTTTATCAATGGGCAAGGGTTCAGTTGCTGCAAATAACATTGCTTCGATGATGCGCAAGTGCTGGTCACGGTCCATCGCCGGGTGAACTGTCACAACAGTATGACCTGCCGCTGCGGCCTCTATGTCCAACTGTTCGTCAGTTTCATCAATCATTATTTCATCCAGTTTGGGCTGGGGTTGCATTTTTTGACCTCGTTGCATCACGCGGCCGAGACACGGCGGCGCATATAGACTGGTTGAAACGCATCATCCTGGCGCAACTCTATCACGCCTTCACGCGCCAGTTCCAAACTTGCTGTAAAACTCGAAGCACGCACCGAGCGCCGTGTCTCAGGCTGCGCAATATACTTTTCCAGCCAACGGTCAAACGTGCCCCACTCATCCATAACGCCCAACAGGCGCTCCAGATTTTCACGCGCTTCCTTGATCGACCAAGTCAGTTGTTTTTTGATTGTGTAAGTCTGGTGCACCATTTTGCGCTGGCGTCGTTCGGCATAAGCTTTCAACAAATCGATCAGCGTATCGCCATATTCTTTCTGGGTCTCGATCACCAAGGGTTCCGGTGCGCCCCGCTCGAACACATCACGGTTGAGCTGCGCGCCATTCATGAGTTTTTGGGCCGCATCGCGCATGGCCTGCAAACGCTGCAACCGGAATGCCAAACGTTGCGCCATATCCAGTGGCTCAGTTTCACCCGCCTTGGGTGGCTGGGGAATCAGCAACCGCGATTTCAGATAGGTCAGCCACGCTGCCATCACCAAATAATCAGCTGCAATTTCAAGCCGCATATGTTGGGCGCGATCAATGTAGGCGATGTATTGATCGGCAAGTGCGAGTATTGAAATGCGCGACAAATCAATTCGATGTTGGCGCGCCAAGTCCAGCAACAAATCCAATGGGCCTTCAAAACCTTCCACATCAATGATTAGCGCATCAGCATCAACATCCATGGTGTCAGCGCGGCGAGGCTCGCTCTCGCCATCGGGCCATGATTCTGCTTTATCTGTGGATTCATTGCTCATACGCAAAGACTTATCCTGTTCGCCAGGTTTTTGCACGACTTTCGGGGGGCGTTTTCAGGTTTTCCCCAACTGAAAACATCAGGCCACTGCAACTTTCATGGCCATATCCAAGTCTTTCAAGGCCAGTCTCTCATCGAACTTCACGGGCTTGCGCCTGTGGCGCAACGCCGCTTTGGCCCGCGCCAACGCCCGCCCTGACAGCATCGGAGCAGCTTCAGCAACCTGCTCCATCTCAGTCATATCACCACCACAATGAAGAACAATATCGCAGCCTGCGGCCAAGGCGGCAGTGGTCTTTTCAGCAAAACTTCCCGACAGCGCCTTCATCGACAAGTCATCCGTCATCAGCAATCCGTCAAACCCGATCTGCTTGCGGATGACGTCCTTGATGATCCGTTTCGACAAGGTTGCCGGAAATTCTGCATCAATGGCTTCAAACACAACATGGGCAGTCATTGCCATGGGGCAGTCCGCAAAGCCCGCAAAAGTCCTAAAATCCATTGCTTCGAGCTGGCTACGGTTGGCCGTCACACGGGGCAGTTCTTTATGACTGTCGACTGTTGCACGCCCGTGTCCGGGTACATGTTTCATGACCGGGAGAATGCCACCGTCATAGAATCCCGCCACATGCGCCCTCGCCAAAGCCAAAATGATTTCAGGCTGGGAGGCATAGGCTCTGTCTCCAATCACGGCATGCGTGCCGTCCTGCGGTACATCAAGCACTGGCAGACAGTTCACTGTGATTCCGGCTGCCAACAGGTCCTGCGCCATCAGGCGCCCGACATTTCGCGCGGTGCGCAAGGCATGAAGTGGACAATCATTGTTATAGATGGCACCAAACCGCGAAGCAGAGGGATATTTGCGCCATTCAGCGTTGGCACTGGGGCTCATCCGCTGCACGCGCCCGCCTTCCTGGTCAATCAGTACCGGCGCATCCTTGCGCCCGACTGCTTCACGAAAATCTGCCGTGAGATTTTTCAGCTGTTCTGTCGAACCACAATTGCGCTGAAAAAGAATGAGGCCCCAAGGCTGATTCTTTCGGAAAAAATCCCGCTCAGCAGACGACAGTGACGTGTCTTTGCAACCGCTGATGAAAGATTTGACGACGTTTTTCATAATGGATCAGTCCAAGATTTCGGAGATGCGCGCCAACGAATACGCTTCAGAACTTGCAGCAAGATTTATGTCGAAGCTTTGAAACGAACAGTATTTTATTATTGCCGCTTCACAAGACAATCCCGTTCACCACCGGCAAACAGTGAACTGCACACGGCACTGGCCTGGGCTTGGCTGCTCATGCCGCCGACGCTCAAGCGATATCGCGTGGAACCCCCAACCTGAGCCTCCGCTATGATGGGATTGAATCGCCCGAGTGTGGCGGAGTGCTTCGCTTTCAACCGAATGAATTCAGTGGTGGCTTCGTTGCGACTGCGGAAGGAAGCAAGTTGTACTGCAAAACCGCCAAGTGAAGCCTGTTGCACGGGAGCGGCCGCTTGCGGTTTTTTTACGGCGGGTTTGACCGGTGCGACAGGTTCCGGATCTGGCGCGGAAGCCACGTTTGCCGGAGTGGGCTCAGACGCAGCGTCGTCGCCGCGGAAAAGATCTGCCAGTGTCTTTTTCTTTTTGGCTGGGGCAGCGACAACCGCAGGCGCTGCATCCGTGTTGGCGGTGGTCAAATCTGTGCCGCCATAAAGACCTCCGTCATCAGGATTGGCAGCGACTGACTCTTCGATGGCATTGGTCTGTTGTTTGGGTTTTTTTGATGTTGTGGCTTGCTTCTTTGCAGGCGGAACCAGAACAACCGGTTTGGAACCGAGGGAACGTGTGGCCACTTTCTTTTCGTCATCCGCTTTGGATTTTGCGGCGACTTTCTTTTTCACAATCGGCTCAACTGGCGCATCTTCTATTTTTTCTTCGGTCACCGGCTCGGACGCCAGTCGCTTTAACTCACCCGGAACAGGCGCGTCTTCAACCGATGATGGTGGATCAATGGGTTGGGTGGCAGCGGCATCACTGCCTCCCGGAGCGGCAACTGCCGCCTGACTTTCGCCGGCGGCAGGTGTTATGTTTTCTGCAGATTGTTTCGTGCTGTCAGGTGCCAACGACCCTTGCTGGTCGTTTCCTCCGCCAGGTGGTGGTGGAATGGGAAGCGGCACTGCTTCCTCTGCTCCACTGCCTGCGGGTTCTGCAGCAGCTGGCGCAGATGGTGCGGCTTCGTTGACGGGCTTTGGAATGGCGGCGGGCGCTTCGAGTGCAGGCGCTAGTTCGCCACCCAGAATTTCCTGATCCCCAACGATACGATCATAAATCTTCTTTTTGCTCGGCGCATCCAACCCGCGGGTTGCCGCCTCACCTGTTGCAGGTTCTGCCTGAACTTTCGCGGGCGTTTCAGGTGCAGCAACGGCTGGCACCTGTTCCGTCATTGGTTGCCCGGTCATCAGCGGTTTGACCGAAGACAGATAGAGCCACACGCCCACCCCTGCCACGGCCAAGGCCAGCAACAGCAAACTCGCGAGAATCCACGGTGCACGCGACCGGGGGGCTTCATCTTCATAACCATACTCAGCTTCGCGATACGCTTGCTGATAGTCGTTGGTCGATGGTCTGCGATTGCCAAGCGAATTTGCCTGATCTTCGTATTCGTCTTCGTATCCACCTTCATCCTGCTGTGGAAGCGGCGCCGGGCTCCGCATTTGCGGGCGCGCAACCCGTGGCGGCATGGCACTGAAGCCAGGTTGTTGCGAAGCGCCATAATCCTGCGATGGCTGGTAATTCGGGTTGAGCGCAGGTGCACCGCGCGGCGGTGGCATATTCAACCGCGGCGAACTTTGCGGTGGAATGAACTGGCCCGGTGGTGGCGTGAAGCCGCGCTGTTGCGGCACATACCCGGGCGGCGGTGCGAAACCGGAGTTCGGGTCAATTGGCCGATAGGGAGGAACCGGCTGCTGGTTGTATTGCGGTTGATAGCCGATGGGTGCTTGCAACGGCGGCTGCTGATATTGCGGCTGCGGCGGAAACGGCTGTTGTTGTTGTGGTCGAGGCTGGAAAATCGGTGGTGCCCCAGCACCAGCTCCCCCCAAGGGTGGACGAGCGGGCGACAACTGTGGCTGTGGTGCCGGAGGTTGTGGTGGCACAGGCCGTGCAGCGGGCGCTGCAACTTGAGGTGCGGCAGCGGCACTGCTTTTTTCTTCAGCAAACGTGAATTTCGGTTTTGCCACGCCTTGCGCAGGTGGCTTGGCCGCAACCGGCGGCACGGATTGTGTTTCAGCCCGTTGCTTGGCCACTTGCACCCGTTGCTCAGCAAGCTTGGTTGAAGCTTCACGCTGTGACCGCAACCGCTCTGCCAATTTGTCAGGCGATGCTGCTGACGGAGCAATCGCCTTGGGATTTGCGCGTGGTGCCATCGGCGCTGGTTTGACGGCAGGTGCTGCTGCACGAGGTGCAGGCCGCGCCGACGCCACGGGCCGCGTCGAGGCGGCCGGACGCGCACCAGCGGGAGCCGACTCGTTGCGGAAATCGTCTGAAATTTTAGGCAAGTCTTTAGCGCCTTGGGCGCCAATGCCTAAGCGCTCGCGCCAATTGCGTTTGTCTTGGCCCTTGGAATTGTCCTGGTCCATTTATCCCTTATGCCCCATCACATATTCTCGACCGGCCTCAGGCCGAGAATCCCTAACCCATTGGCAATACAATACCTGATTGCCTTCAAGAAAGCGAGACGGGTCTTCGTAAGCCTAACATCTTCCTCGACAATAAACCGCAATTGCGGCGACTCTTTGCCCTTGTTCCAAAGTGCATGATACTCTGAGGCTAACTCATGGATATAAAACGATATTCTATGAGGTTCGTGAGCTGCTGCCGCAGCTTCCAAGGCCCTTGGAAAAGCTGCAATTTTACGGATTAACCCTGTTTCAGATTCGTCCGTCAGCTGATGAAAATCGTCCGGATCAGGGTTTTCCCCAGTGATTCCCTGCTCTTCAGCCTTGCGCAACACCGAACAAATCCGCGCATGGGCGTATTGAACATAGAACACCGGATTGTCCTTTGACTGCTCAGTGACCTTGGCAAAGTCGAACTCCAGGGGTGCTTCATTCTTTCGCATCAGCATCATGAAGCGCACCACATCAGCGCCCACCTCATCGACAACTTCGCGCAGCGTCACAAATTCACCTGCCCGCTTCGACATCCGCACAGGTTCACCATTGCGGAACAGTTTCACCAATTGGCAAAGCCTGACCACAACCTCGACTTTCCTGTCTCCGGCCAACGACGCAGCAACAGCCTCAAGCCGCTTCACGTAGCCGCCGTGATCCGCACCCAGCACGTAAACCAGTTCGCCAAACCCCCGATCGATCTTGTTTTTTGAATAGGCAACGTCGGACGCGAAATACGTATAAGAACCATCCGACTTCTTCAGCGGTCGATCAACATCATCACCATAGGCCGTTGAACGAAACAGCGTTTGCTCCCGGTCCTCCCAATCTTCAGGCACTTCGCCCTTGGGCTTTTCCAAACGACCTTTGAAAATGTCGCCTTTGCCCTCAAGGTATGCGACAGTTTCATTCACGGCGCCGGACGTGTGAAGCGATTTTTCAGAGAAGAATAAATCCTGCTTGATATTCAGTGCTGCCAAATCATCACGAATCAAATCCATCATCATGGCAATGGCCTTGGCACGCACAACGTCAAGCCATTCTGCTTCGGGCCTGTCTTTCAACGATGGCCCGAACTCCGCCACCAAGGCCTGCCCCACTGGCACCAAATAATCACCAGGGTAAAGCCCTGCCGGAATCTCTCCAATGTCTTGTCCCAGCGCTTCAAGGTACCGCAAATGCGCGGACCGCGCCAAGGTATCAACCTGCGAGCCAAAATCGTTGATATAATATTCTTTCGTCACGTCAAAGCCAGTGGCCTGCAGCAACGACGCCAACGCATCGCCAAACACCGCACCCCGGCAATGCCCCACATGCAGCGGCCCTGTGGGATTGGCCGACACATATTCAACGTTGACTTTTAAACCCTTGCCAAAGTGCGAACGACCAAACTGCTCTTTCTCAGTCAACACGGACTGAAGCACACGTGGCCATACATCAGCATTCAAAGTCGCATTGATAAAGCCGGGGCCTGCGATGGAAAGTGACTTCACATCGGGAGCCGTTTGCAATTTGGACACAACGGCTTCAGCAAGTGCGCGTGGATTCATGCCAGCAGATTTGGCCAGCACCATCGCAACGTTGGTTGCAATATCGCCGTGCGTCATGTCACGTGGTGGTTCCGCAGCAATCTTCGACGTGTCGAGCCCTGCTGGCAGCGCGCCTTCAGTTTGCAAAGCCGCAACAGCCGCCAGCACATGGGTTTGAAATTCTGCAAAAATATTCATATCACACTACCAAATCAGGAAGGCCCGCCCCTATCGGAAAAGCGGATCAAGGTCAAACAAGCGCTTGTGTTGGTCGAGGGCATAGCGATCTGTCATTCCCGCGATAAAGTCACACACGTGCCGTGCTGTGTGGCGTTTTTCACCCGCACCCGCGAGGTCACGCCAGTCTTTTGGCAGTAATTTCTCGTCATTCATGTAAGCATTGAACAGATCATCAATGACCCGCCGCGCCCGCCCCATGATGTCCATGACCCGTGGATGTTTATACATCTGTTGCGACAGGAATTGCTGGAGGATGCGATTGTACTCTGCCATCTGTGCCGAAAACTTCGCCAGCGCCTGCGACGCATTGTGAACATCTTCGAGCGACTTCGGATGGTATGTGTTGAAATTCCTTTTCGTTTCCGTCAGCACGTCCTGCACCATCGCCGAAATCACCCGCCGCACGGTCTCATGCACAAGCCTGTTGTGTTCAAGGTCAGGGTAACGCTTCAACACATCGGCCAACGCCGTGCCCACCAACGGAATATCACCAAGATCAATCACCTTGAACAAACCAGCCCGCAGGCCATCATCAATATCGTGGGCGTTGTAGGCGATGTCATCCGAGATCGCGGCGATTTGTGCTTCAACCGATGCAAATCGCGACAACTCCAAATCATGGGCTTCAGAATATTCAATAATGGCCGCAGGCAATCCCGCTTCGCGGTATTTGCCAATCGCGTTGCCATCTTTGTCCGTCAACGGACCATTGTGTTTCACCAACCCCTCAAGCGACTCCCATGTCAGATTCAAGCCATCAAACTCTGCATAGCGGCGTTCAAGACGCGTGACGATCCGCAGCGACTGCGCGTTATGATCAAACCCGCCGTGGGGCTTCATCAAAGCATCCAATGCCCGCTCGCCCGCGTGGCCGAATGGCGTGTGACCAAGGTCGTGCGCGAGTGCCAAGGCTTCGGTCAAATCCTCTTCCACGTGCAGCGCTCGCGCAATCGCCCGTGCGATTTGCGCCACTTCAATCGTATGTGTCAGGCGCGTGCGGTAGTGATCCCCCTCATGATAAACGAATACCTGGGTCTTGTGTTTCAACCGCCTGAAAGCTGAGCAATGCACAATCCTGTCGCGGTCCCGCGCAAAGCACGTCCGTGGTGGCATATCGGGTTCTGCGACCAACCGGCCCCGGCTTTTTGAGGCATGGCACGCGAATGGGGCAAGGCCGCTTACCACGTCGCAGAAGCTTTACTTGACATTTGCCCGCCCAATTCCGAGATTCCCTCTCATGACGACTCCTTTGCTCACAGTAACACCAGCCGCCGCCCAACGCATCTTGAAGATCACGGGAGGTGATGCAACAGCAGCATTGCGCCTGGCCGTCAACGCCGGAGGGTGCTCCGGGTTCCAGTATGAATTCAACATTGCTAAAAACCGCGATGCAGAAGATTTGGCCTTTGAAATGGACGGTGCAACCGTTCTGGTCGACACCGTTTCAATGCTTTATGTGGACGGCTCAGTTTTGGATTTTGAGGACAACTTGATGGGTGAAGCCTTCAAGGTGAATAACCCGCAGGCCAAATCGTCTTGTGGCTGCGGCACCAGTTTCTCGTTCTGACCCATGCGCATCGCAACGTGGAATGTCAATTCAATCAAGGCCCATTTGGATCAGGTCACGGAATGGCTGAAGGCTGAAAAGCCCGACGTCGTT
>JANOPL010000005.1:0-43701 GCA_031421835.1 Hyphomicrobiales bacterium
CGCTGAGACCGTGATCGCCACAGTATTTTCGCTTTGTCAGCTTGCTCCGCCGCCACGCCTCAACATGCACCGACCAGTAATTCTGCCTCGCTTCACCTTCAAAATATTTGTTCACCATTTTTCATTCTCCTCGCGATGAGACTGAGTGATTTGATCCGGCAGCACAGGATGCAAAATGGGTGCAGCAACCGGACGCTTACGTACATTGATCATGCCCGATTAGTAAGGCAAGATAAAACCAGTGGGGACAGCGCGGAGTCTTCGAGTCGAGAAAACAACAAAGTGAGCACCACCAACATCATACCCCATGGTGACGTGAGTCTCATAACGCGTTGAGCGCGCTGTGATCTTTGCTCATACCTTGAATTCAAATCGTGAAGTCCGATGTGTAGTCCCTCAGTAGTCATTCGTCTTTGCGAGATTTTCATGTCAGACACATTGACACCCAAGCTCGGCCGTATCGGTTGGAAGCGGGGCGCGCGGATTGACCGTTACGTCAATCAGGTAATGCGTGCAGCCCACGCGGCAGGGCATGTCCATGGTAAGACACGCAGCAACTTCACAGGTTCACGGATCGGGCGCGGAAGTGCCTTCGGAACTTTGGCAGGAGCTGGTCTCTATGTCGGCGGAAATCGCCGCGTCATTGTCAAGGCGCGGATCACCAAGTTCAGGGGAGGTCAGTTGGGCGCAGCCCGCGCACATCTCCGCTACGTGCAACGTGATGGTGTGACACCTGAGGGTGATGAGGGCAAACTGTATAGTCGCGATGTCGACGAAGCCGACGGCATTGCATTCCTCGACAAATGCGAAAATGACCGCCACCAGTTTCGGTTGATTGTCTCGCCTGAAGATGGTGCAGAATTTGCTGACCTCAAGCCTTTCATCCGCGATGTCATGACCAAGGCCGAAGTTGACCTTGGCACCAAGCTCGATTGGGTTGCTGTAGACCACTACAACACCGGGCATCCCCACACCCATATCGTCATCCGGGGCCAGGATGATTGTGGCAATTACTTGGTCATAGCCAAAGACTACATGGCGCACGGCTTCCGAACGCGGGCGCGGGAATTGATCACCCTGGAGCTTGGCACTGAACTTGAAAGCGACATGGCCCAGAAATTGGCGCGTGAGGTGGACGCAGATCGCTTCACACGGCTTGACCGCGCTTTGCTCAAACATGCCGATCAAAATATTCTTGTGGTCAGCGCCATGCCGCCCACACAACATCAGACCCATGCGGCACACATGGGACGACTTCGCAAACTTGAGGACATGGGGCTTGCCAACGAACTTCAGACCGGCGTTTGGCAACTGGACCAAGACATTGAACGCAAGCTCCGCTCACTGGGCATGCGGGGTGACATCATCAAGACCATGCACAAGGCCTTGAAAGAGGCAGGGATTGATCGCTCCCCCGGCAGCTATGCAGTCTTTGACACGGCAAAACCCGGCAACCCCATTGTGGGACGCGTCGCAGGCATTGGTCTTGCCGATGAAATCAACGACAAGCATTTCCTCGTCGTCGATGGGATGGACGGCAAAGTCCACTATGCCGATGTTGGCCGCCTGCCATCGGAACTTGTCCCGGCCAAGGGCATGATCGTCGCCATTGAAAATGCGCCACGTGGCGACGACGAAAAGCAGAGGACACGGCTTCGTATTCTCTCCTACATGAATCTAGGCCGACTTGTGGATGCTGATGGCGCAACCTGGCTGGACCGCGAACTCCTGTCATCGCGGCCCGAAGCGAAAAGCAGGGATGGCTTTGGTGCCATGGTCCAGACAGCCCTTGACCGTCGCAGGCAGTGGCTCGTGTCGCAAGGCCTCGGACGGTTTGGGGTGGAGGGCGACTTCTCGCCAGCGCCCAATCTCCTGAACACTCTGCGGGCACGCGATCTTGTGAGTACAAGCGAGCACCTCTCGAAGGAGCTGGGGCTCAAAGCTTGGCAGCCGATGGAAGGAGAATCCGTCTCTGGTACTTATCTGCGGCCTGTGACGCTCGCCAGCGGCAAGTTTGCTGTTGTGCAGCGGGCGCATGAGTTCACGCTGGTGCCATGGCAGGCGCAACTTGAACCGAAGCTTGGCAAGTTCGTGCAGGGCATTGCCGACAGCAACGGCATCACTTGGGACTGGGGATCGCGGCAGAGGGGAATTGGCATTGGATAATTCGATTGAGACTTGACGGCCAGGGGCGTTCCGTTGAGGTTTGATATACTATAACTGTTGTACTTCGCAATTTACCGGAATTGAGACGATTTGAATTTGCAACGTGCACGAAAGTTTTGTATTGTAACTGCTGTAATTCGCAATTAACGGGAATTAAAGACAATGAATTTCGCAACTCAGGCGAACTCGCTGCCGCAAAACCGGGTGACACTCGCAAAGGTCTTGTCGTCTGCCAAAGATGTGATCACCATCGGTGACGTCATGAAGGCTTTAGGCACCTCGCGCCATGAAGCGGCCCAACGGCTTTCGCGGTGGATGGAACAGGGGTGGCTGCATCGTGTTGGTCGCGGCACTTACGTTCCGGTGGCTCTGGATACGATGGGCGCGGAACAGGCGCTCGACGATCCATGGGTGATGATCCCGGCGCTTTTTGATCCCGCTTACGTTGCGGGACGGACCGCTGCCGAACATTGGGACCTGACGGAACAAATCTTCAAAGACATCGTGGTCATCACTGGCAAACCGGTGCGGCAAAAAAATCAATTACGTCACGGCACGCGCTTTCACTTGAAGCATATCGACGCCAACAAAATATTTGGGACCAAAACAGTCTGGCGTCATCGCACAAAAGTCGCCGTGTCGGATGTCCATAGGACCATGCTCGATATGCTCGACGACCCCGCTCTCGGTGGCGGCATTCAACATGTCGCGGACTGCCTACAATCATACCTCAAACGCAGTGATCGCGATGATCAGAAGCTGATTGAATATGCCGACCGCCTTGGCAACGGCGCGGTGTTCAAAAGGCTGGGCTTTCTTGTGGAGCGGCTGAATGATGGCAAGCAGCTCATTCAACTGTGTCAAACGCGGTTGAGCACTGGCCTTGCCAAGCTCGACCCGGCCATGCCCGCTCAGCGCATCAATACAAGATGGAAGCTTCGGCTGCCCGAAACGTGGGCGAAGGGGTCCGCGCAATGATTGATCGCCGCGAGATACTTGACGCCGCAGCGCAAACGTCGCTCACACCTCACGTTGTTGAAAAGGACTATGTCCTCGGCTGGATGCTTGCAGGAATTTCTCGCCAACCTGAACTTGCCGACAACTGGGTGTTCAAGGGCGGGACGTGCCTCAAGAAATGCTTTTTCGAGACGTATCGCTTTTCGGAAGATCTGGATTTCACGCTGCGTGATGCAGGACTAATTGACGAAGCTTTCCTGAAACGGGTCTTTGCTGAAATTGGCGAGCGCATCTACGACGAGACTGGCATCGAAATTCCGTCACAGCTTCAGGAATTTGAAATTCTCAAGAACCCACGTGGCAAGACCATGTGCCAGGGCAAGATCAGTTACAAAGGCCCTGTTTCGTCGAGCCATGGATTGCCAAGAATCAAGCTTGATCTGACGGCAGATGAACGGATTGTTCTGCCTCCTGTCCGAGCGCAAATATTCCACCCTTATTCCGATGCGCCTGAACAAGGAATCTCAGTTCTCGCTTACGACTACGTCGAAGCCTTCGCCGAAAAGTTCCGTGCCCTTGCCGAACGGACCCGTCCCCGCGACCTCTACGATGTCGTAAATCTCTATCGCAACGTTGAAGCAAGACCTGAGCCTAGTCCATTTGTGCAAGTGCTTCGCGCCAAGTGTGCGTTCAAGGGAATGGAGCTGCCGCGATTAACTGACCTCGAACCACATCGGGCTGACCTGGAGGCCGGTTGGGCCCACATGCTCAATCATCAACTACCAGCACAACTGCCTGTTTCGACTTTCTGGAACGCTTTGCCTGAAATCTTTGCGTGGCTCGCTGGTGGCATCTCGCCAGTATTGAGCCCTATGCCCCTGGGTCGCGAAGACGTTGTCATCCGTGACAGGATCATTCCGTTGCCAACCGGAGCAAAAGGACAAACACTCATCGACCTGATCCGATTTGCTGCGACGAACCGCTTGCTTGTTGAGATCGACTATGTCGACAAGCAAGGCCTACGCTCTACACGCGACATCGAAGCCTATTCCCTTCGCCGCTCCAAGGCAGGTGATGTCCTGCTGATGGCCGTGCGCGCCGAAGATGGTCAAGCCCGCAGTTACCTCGTGGAAAAAATCATGGGCGCAAAGCCTACGCTGAAATCCTTCACACCAAGATACCCAATTGAACTCACGCCATCAGGCCTGCAAAATACTAAGTTGCCCCGCATAACACGTCGGTGAAAACACAAAAGGCCTAAGGAAAATCATGACGACAGCGCCGACTGATGAGAAGCAAAAGGAAGCGGCCATCGCTTTGTTGAAAGAGATGGAAACGACCGCAACTCGCATGCGCCAACTTATTGTCGCTATGCCTGCGGAGGATTTGCTTGGCTATATATATGCCCAGTACTTGATGAAGGCGCTGAAAGACCAAAAAGTTGCGCCCAAGAAAGGCGATCCAGACGGTTTAACTGATTTAATCAATGAAAATCAATTTCTGCTTGAATACGTTCATGCTGTATTGGCATCAAGTGTCGCGCCAGAGTATTTAGAATTTGATGAATCAAAGTGTGCCGAGCTTTTTGAGTTAAGCCGGAACCTCCGTGTTAAGTCGATGCTATTTGCCATGGCATCTTCTGTAAATACATTAGACGGCGCATTTGGACCTGATACAGCTGACATAGAGTTTCACGCCAAATCAACTTGGGTTTTACTTCGAGGAAACCGTGCTCAAGTTTTGGAGGGTGAGTTTTACAACTATGTGCTCGCACCACACGACGACGTCTTGATGCAGATTTATGGCAGTAGCGCTTCTGAAATTGCTGCGGGTTTCCAAGCAATGGCCGACGCCACGCGCTCTGGACAAGCAAACGCGTTAGAAGTGATGGACAGTCAATTCAAAGCGGCACATGACTACGCGGCCAAGCTAAGAAGACCTTTTGAAGAAGTTTCCGGATCGTGGTTGGCAGAAAACGTGGAGCGAGCAAAAACCGCAGGCTTGGCATTTGATGACTTACTCCGGGGCGGAATAGCCAACGTCAGCCGTCATACTAAGCTCCCCGAAAAACTTCTAGCGGACCTAGCATATGAACGCGGTGAAGATGCACAGTTTTTTGCTGTGGGCGATTTCTCTGGTACGCCATTTAGAACCCTCCCCGCGAGGAAAAAGCCGCTGATAAAACTTAAATTGGGCTACTATGCTGTCGATCCCTGCTTCATCCGCGATGCTGGTTATCGCGCTCTTCTCTACAACTTGTTGCAGCGAGAGCCGGCTTACAAGAAAACGTTCGAGGACCGCCAAAAAAAGATGAGCGAAGGTGCCTTTGCCGATATACTTGCTGTCCAGCTACCGAAAGCAACAGTCCACCAAGAAGTCTACTACAAAGATCCGGTAAGCCAACAGTGGTGCGAGAACGATACCTTGGTTATGCAAGATGACGTACTTTTCTTGATTGAAGCCAAGGCAGGCGCAGCAGCAACTATAGCCTCGCCCGCATTGGATTTTACACGCCACGCCCAATCGGTGCAGGAATTGGTGCTGAAAGCCTACAAACAGTGTGATCGATTTTTTAACTACCTAAACTCATCGGACGAGGTTCCGATCTACCAATTGAAGGACGGCAAATACGAAGAAAGTGGTCGCATTCGACGGTCGGACTTTCGCTTGATGATACCGATTGGATTGACTGTCGAGTCGTTCTCACCTTTTTCAACTTTCTGCAAAGATTTGCCACAAGTTGTACCGCTTCTGGGAAAGCACGCCTTCATCTCAATATCAATTGATGAACTCTTTGTTCTCAAACGATTCCTTCCCACTCCCGGTATCTTCGCGCACTATATGGAGGTCAGGCAGGCTGTGGCGGGTCTGCGCCGCGCTCATTTGTTTGACGAGTATGACCACCTCGGTGCCTACACAACAAAAAACCGTTTTGATCTTGATATCGTCGATCAGTTAAAGGACGGAAAGGCGGATATGCTCGTGTGGGACGGCATGAGCAATATCATAGACAAGAGTTTTGAATCTGAAGATTGGAATGTCAGGCCAATCCCAACACAAGAGTTTCCGAATGAAGTACTGAAGCTGCTTGATGCTCTCGACACTACGCGTGCACGCGGATGGCTTTCAGCGGAGAGCCACATCCGTAATTTTGGCGAGCAAGCCCGCAAGAATCTTGGAAAGATGCTTTCAGAACTTGGTAAGTCGCTGGTGCAGCATCCGGTTCGCTACTTCACAATTGTTGGTGACGGCCTACCACTCTTTGTCTGG
This sequence comes from Hyphomicrobiales bacterium, assembly GCA_031421835.1. GTDB lineage: Bacteria > Pseudomonadota > Alphaproteobacteria > Rhizobiales > Aestuariivirgaceae > Aestuariivirga. The sequence goes on from JANOPL010000005.1 coordinate 6,394, forward strand.
CTGCAAAGTGCGAAGCATAACATCGAATCGAAGAATGTTCACGACAAGGCAAGCGCATCTGCGCTCTGCACCAGGTCTCCCGACGTTGTCGGTTTGATGGTCGAGGTGAGTGCGAGCGGCGCTTATAGTAAAGCAGAGCGCTTTGCTGTTCATATCCCTTCCAACAAGACGGGCGAGAATGCACACATTTATGATGATGCCGAGCGCATGAGCGAACCGAGCAGAACGGTCGACATCAGTCATTCAGTACCTTTTCAGAAGCCAATCGGAACTGTAAAAACTGGACGCAACCAAGCATGCCCATGCGGAAGCGGTGTAAAGTACAAAAGGTGCCACGGTCGATAGACACTGACTTCATTTGCTAAAGTCGGTCACTCACTTAACTAAATTGGCTCCGTTGCGCATCAAATGCTGAAGTTTCAGAAGTTCTGTGGAAGTTCGTCTTTCGCACAATGACCGGAACTTCAAACATACCCACTGCGCCCCACACTTCCCGCTTTTTCCCGCTTATCCCAATTGAGTAAATCAGCACCATGCGCCGATGATTGCGCGACCTCGAAGAGCGAAACGATGCGCTTCAAGGCACATGCGGAGCTTAACCATGTCCGGACCTCGTCTGACCGTCTACCTTACCAACCCTGTCGCGGATCGTCTGGAGCTTGCCAGCGTTCGGAAGCGGAGCTCGAAGTCCGCTCTTGTCAATGAGGCGCTTGACCGGATGCTCAATGCCCAGCGGGACGAAACCCATGAAGCAGGGATGGCCCGCCGACTTGACCGCATGGCGAAACAGTTTGCGAGCTTCGAACGCAACCAGTCTGTGGTGCTGGAAAGTCTGGCGATGTTCATCCGCTACTATCTCACCCTCACTGCCCCGACGCCAAGGGCAGAACAGGATGCCGCGCGTATCATCGGCAATCAGCGTTTCGAAGCTTTTGTCACGCAGGTGGGCAAACGGTTGGCGAGCGGCATCCCTTCGATGAGCGAAACCATGGGGAAGGCGTCAGGGCAGGAACCCGATCAGCAGCGACGTGATCCTGATAAATCCCTTCTGGATGAAACGCGTAACGCCCAGTAAGCATTCACATCAGTCAGGCTGACTTTCCTTCGTTATCCATCTCCCTCAGCACTTCTGGCATCAATGATGCCTTTTGAAAATCAACCACAGTGCCCTTTCCATGTAAGGACTCGGGCCTGAGGTTAGTGTAGCGGCGCAGCATTTTCCAATCGCGGTGGCCAGTCACGAGCGCTACTTTCTCAATCGTAAGCCCCGCCTCGAACAATCGGCTGGTTGCCTCGTGCCGCAGGTCATGAAAATGCAAATCATCAATTTTGAGTTCCTTGCAGGCGCGTTGAAATGCACTACCTGCGGATTTGTGGTGATGAGGAAAAACTTTGCCAATGCCGCGTGTAACAATCCGCTGCTCTAGCAAAACTTGCCAAGCATCGTAACCAGTCAGGTTCAACATCGGAATTCGTTGATTGTTGCCATCTTTTTTGCGCGGATCTTTGCGATCGCGCACAGTAACCATGCGATTTCGTATATCCACATCATCCCAAGTGATTGTACATATTTCTTCCTGGCGCATCGCTGTGGCAACTGCAAATCTGATCAAGCGGCCAACTGGAATAAGCTGACGGGGCTTTTCGTCAAAATATTTGATGAGATCATCAAGCTCATTTTGAGTTGGCCGTCGGTCACGCTCTTGGGGGTCGCCAATCAAGTCCAAGCGTTTAAGCGCCACGCGAGCGAGCCTAACTTCCTCCGGCGATACGGCAATTCCGTGAACGGCAGCAGCATGAGTGAGCAGGGTGCCGATGAATGATATGTCGATTGCCAGTGTTGCGGGTCCAGCTCCTTGCTTCGCACGCTTCTTCCCGTAATCGATAAGCATGCTTCTGGTTATCTCTTGAAGACGATACCCACCAAGGGAGAGCTTTAGTGATTCTAGAACCGCACTTTTGGATCGTCGGATTTTTTTTCCAACTTCCAACATGTCTTGGATGTGCAAATCGATGACTTCACTGAACGTCGTGACCGTGCGCGGGTTGACAGTTTTGGGGTCTATGCCCTTGTCGATGGTACGTTCGGTTTCAAGTGCCCAAGTGTCTGCATCCGCTCGCCGCCGAAACGTGTTGCTGATATACTTTCCCTTACGCCGCACTTGGGCGCGCCAGTTTCCAGAAGGCAGCTTGACGATCACGGACATTCGTGTGCACTCCTATCTAAAGTCGTGTGCGATATGTGTGCAGCAAGGGAACGAAACAAGTATAAAAGGCAGGAAAACGCGAGATAAAAACTGCACACGTTCGCATTTGTTCGCTTGAGTATACAAGGATAAACTATTGAATTACAACGATAAAATATTCGCCGTTGCGCCGATGATGGATTGGACGGACCGGCATTGCCGCGTCTTCCATCGCGCGCTCACGCAACATGCGTTACTTTATACCGAAATGGTGACAGCGCTTGCCGTCAAACATGGAAACCGGTCCAAGCTTCTGGATTTTGATGCAGTGGAGCAGCCGTTGGCCTTGCAATTGGGCGGCAGTGATCCTGCCACCCTTGCCGAAGCGGCGCGCATTGGCGAGGATTGGGGTTACAGCGAAATCAACCTCAACGTTGGATGCCCCTCAGACCGGGTGCAAGGCGGAAATTTTGGGGCCTGCTTGATGGCGACACCTGATCTCGTGGCGGAATGCGTTGCGGCTATGGGCAAAGCGGTAAACGTTCCAGTGACGGTGAAGTGTCGCATCGGTATTGATGACCAGGACACCGAAGCAGACTTCCAAAACTTCGTCGATACCGTGGCAGCAACTGGATGTACGACATTCATTGTTCACGCACGAAAGGCTTGGCTTAAAGGTTTAAGCCCCAAAGAAAACCGCGAAATACCTCCGCTCGACTACGATCGCGTTCAGCGCTTGAAAACTGCGCGACCAAATTTGCAAATCATTTTGAATGGTGGTTTGCAAGACCTGCGACAGGATATGGAACACTTTGGAAATCTGGACGGATTGATGTATGGCCGCGAGGCTTATCATAACCCATGGATGCTTCAGGCTGTCGACCCGCTGTTTGTTGGCGTGCCAGCGCTCATCACACAGCGCCGGGAAGCTGTAATGGCAATGGTGCCTTATATCGAAGACGTCCTGGCTCAAGGCCAGACATTGCACAAGGTCACACGTCACATGCTGGGGCTTTACCATGCTCAACCGGGCGGCCGAATGTGGCGACAAATATTATCGACCGACGGCTGCAAGCCGGGGGCAGGTGTAGACGTGTTGTTGAGGGCTTTGTCGGCTGTGGAAGCACAAGAGGCCCGAGCGGCGTAAAAAAGAGGCGGACCCGTTCCCCCAGGTCCGCCACAGTCGCAGGGTGTTCACAACCGTATCTAACGGTCTGTGCCGGAAGGCACATCACCCAAATGAATGAGGTTGCGCTATTCTGCGGCGAGCCGACCGCGCCTGCCGCCACGCCGCGTTTTGCGCTGGGTCAGCGTGGCAACGCGCGCGGGCAAACCCGCCATCACCATATGCCGGGTGTCAGGGGTCATTTCAATCCAATCGGCAATCTCGGTACGCGTGCGACCACAACCGATGCAAAATCCGGTTTCCGGCTCCACCACGCATATTTTGATGCAAGGTGTTTCAATAGTATTGAGGTTGAAACTGTCCATCGACCCAGTTTGAAGTGAGTTGCGATGCGCTCCATGACACGAAGCGACAAGGCATGTCAAAGCAGCGTCAGTTTTTCAGGATGAGTTTGCCGTCTTCGATTTTGAAGCTGCGCAAACGTCCGAGGAAACTCATGCCCAGCAGCGTACCGCGCAACGCACCTTCTTGCAGCACCAAACCCTCAACATTCTGCACCCGCACCGTTCCGATTTCCACTTCCCGCAACATGACCCGCGCGGCCTTACCCTCGCCGTTGGCTGTGGACACTTTCACATCATATTTGAGATTGCGCGGTTTAAGGCCGATGCGGCTGGCGTCTTCATAACTGAGGGCTACAGCACTGGCACCCGTATCCACCATGACCTCGACAGAGCGATTGTTGATCGACGCACTTGTGATGTAATGTCCACCTGATCCAGCGTCGAGCTCCATGATCGCGAACAGCGGAACAACTTCCAACGCAGGCTGCGCCAGAGGCGTGAACCCCGGAAGGCCGGCCCCGGCAATCAAAAACGCAGCGAGAGTGAAACTCGAAATCGGACGGTGAAAAGGCATGCGACCCTCAGTGTGAATCGCTACAGATTAGACAACCAGTGTTTCACCAAGTCTTCACACGTGGCAAATACTTGCCCGCAAGGTTAATGAAGTGTTGCCAGAAAAGCAGTCAGCATCATGATTTCACAGGTCACTTGGGCAGCACCGCAGATATCGCCAGTTTGACCGCCAATCAAACGAATGGCGAGTGCACGAATGCCAGCCGTCGCGGCCAATCCCAATCCCAAGGCCAGAACCGCATTTTCAAAGCTGGTGTAATATCCGGCCAAAAGTGTGAGGCCAAAACCCACCGCAATGGCAAACATCGCAACACTGCGGCGCGGCTGACCTGCGTACACTGACAGGCCATCCAGACGGGCAGGGCGCGTGGCCCATAACAGATCCACCATCATGGCCCGCGAAAATGACTGGCAGGCCGCCAGCACTGCAACAACAGCCACAGGCGACTGAGCGGACAGCGCCGCATAACAAGCCACGCGCGCGCCAACTGCAATAATGAGTGCCAAAGCGCCGTAGGATCCGATGCGGCTGTCGCGCATGATCTCCAAGCGTCGGTCTCGTGTTTTACCGCCTCCCAAACCATCAGCCGTGTCAGCCAAACCGTCTTCGTGCAAGGCACCTGTAACCAACACGCCAAACGCCACGGCCAACAAAGCTGTCAGGTGTTGCGGCAATTGTACGAAGTTCCCAACCAGCAAAACAGCAGCGATACCGCACCCGATCAATGCGCCGACAACGGAGAACATCCGCATGGTTGCTGCCAGCGGAGGAGGATCGAGCGTTCGTGAAAATGGTATGGGAAGCCGTGTCAAAAATTTTGCCGCATGTACAAATTCGGGCAACGGACGAAAGCCCTCAGGCGCAGAAGTATTTGGAAGAGGTGACGGGTCGTTCATGGCAGTCGCAAGGTCTTTATTGGCGTTGACGTGTGCCCCAAGCCGCGTCCAAAAGCCACTGACATTTTGTTGTATCCACGATTCTCATTTGCATAGGAAATCTCCATGACCACTGGCAGACCGTTTGATGATATTCGCGATCTCCTCAAACAAATGCCAACAGCCGACCTCGACGCGGTCGCAAAAGTAAAACTGCGCGATGCGCAATTGACCAAGCCACCGGGAGCCCTTGGCCGTCTTGAGGACATAACCGAATGGCTGGCAGCGTGGCAGCAGCGTTCAAACCCCCGTGTTGAGCATCCGGTTGTTGCGGTTTTCGCCGGTAATCACGGCGTTGTTGCACAAGGTGTTGCCGCTTACCCGCAAGCCGTAACGGCACAAATGGTCGCCAATTTTCAAAGCGACGGAGCAGCCGTCAACCAAATCTGCAAGACTTTTGATCTTGGTCTCAAGGTCTTCGAACTTGCACTCGAAGTTCCAACGCAAGACATCACGCAAGACGCCGCCATGACTGAGAAAGACTGCGCTGCCACCATGGCCTATGGCATGGAAGCAATCGCCAACGGCTGTGACCTGCTGTGCATTGGTGAAATGGGCATTGGTAACACGACGATTGCGGCCGCCCTGGCGCACGGCTTGTTTGGCGGCTCAGCAGTCGACTGGGTGGGGCCTGGCACAGGCGTTGATGCTGAGGGCTTGAAGCGTAAAGCCGATGCCGTGACACGCGCCGTTGCGCTGCATCAGTCCCATTTGAACGACCCCCTTGAAGTTTTGCGGCGCTTGGGCGGCCGGGAGTTGGCGGCCATGGCGGGTGCGATTTTGGGCGCGCGACTGAACCACGTTCCGGTGTTGATTGACGGCTACGTGGCAACAGCAGCAGCGGCAGTATTGTTCAAGGCCAACCCAAGAGCCCTTGATCATTGCATGGCAGCCCATATGTCAGCCGAACCTGCACATAAAATGTTGCTGAAACATTTGGGTTTGGTGCCGTTACTGGACCTGGGGATGCGATTGGGCGAAGGGTCGGGCGCAGCCTTGGCAGCAGGCATCGTTCGCGCAGCCGTCAATTGCCACAACAACATGGCCACTTTCGCCAGCGCTGGAGTAAGTGACAAGGACGCTTGATTTAGCCGGTAATGGCAATCAGCTTGCGTTGGGTCTCGGTTTTGACCGACGCTGACCCCATGGTTTCACCCCGTGGGCCTGACAACACCCGCGAGTTTGGAAACAAGCAGATGACATCCGTTCCAGTTCCAACTTCTGAAACGATATCCAACGTTGCGCCGTGGGCGTCGAGCAGACCTTTGACAATCGGCAATCCAAGACCGGCCCCCTCTATCGCTTGCTTGGTTGCATAGGCACCGCGTGAAAAGGCTTGCAGCAGTTGCAGTTGCTCAGTCTTCGGAATACCTGGGCCATTGTCTGACACCGTGACAGCCATGCGCCCGTCAGGTGTGATGCGCGCCGTCATGGTGACTTTACCTGTTTCCGGTGTGTATTTTACAGCATTGGTCAACAGATTGATGGCAATCTGGTTGAGCGCACGGTAGTCGCACAAAAGTTTTGGAAACTGTGCAGGTGTGTCTATGGTTACAGAAATCGCCCGTTCCGCCGCCTTGGACACCAGCATGTTTTTTGCATATTCAAGACACTCCCGAACATGCGTCGGCTCTTCGGAGATTTCCCTGCGTCCTGCTTCAATCCTGGAAAGGTCAAGAATGTCGTTGATCAACGTCAGCAGGTAACGACCGGAATTGTGAATGTCGCCAGCATAATCTTTATAGGCATGATTGTGCATTGGACCGAACAGTTCATTTTCCAGCACTTCCGAGAAACCGAGAATGGCGTTCAAAGGTGTGCGCAATTCATGGCTCATATTGGCCAGGAAAGCGGACTTGGCCCGATTGGCATCTTCCGCCTTCCGACGTTCTTCTTCAGCGCGATTTTTTTCCTCCCGCAACTCAGCAATGAGTGCGTCTTTCTGCGAACGAAAGATCAAGCGGTCGCAGGCGATGTCCTGCAGTTGACGCGACACGAAGAGAAAAAATCCTTGCAGCACAATAACAATGACCGCGAGCGAATAAAAAAGCGCACTGCCTTCAAGCACGCAACGCGTGGCCAAGCCGACCGACAAAAGGCCGGTACCGGCAATCAACACGGGCATGAAATTCGAAACCACCAACAACCGCACAACGGCGACGGCCAACACAGCCGCAACCAGGAATATGCGTTGGGTGTCACTTGTATCCGACCAGAACAGGAAAAGCGGCACAATCCAGAATGCGCCTTGAAAAAACTCTGACGCTGAAATCAAACTTACCCAATCGGTCTGTTTTTGGGCAAGGCGCTCTTTGATGAAGTAGCGATTGCACAAAAACAGCTGAATGGAATGACACCCCAGCGCACCCACAAGCCAACCCATGACAATCGGCGTTGGCACCCAAGCCAAAGCCGTGATGCCCACAAGCAGCGTGAGTATGGGCATGATGGGCGCCAAATTCAGCTGATTGCGCAGGAATTGTTCCAAAAACTCCCGGTGCCAGGCGATTTCAACAGGGGCGGACTTTGTATTGCGAGACGTGCCAAACAACCACTTTGGCATTTCGCCAACGTGAAAGTTGTAACGGCTTACATTTACCTTTGAGTCCGAAACGTCGCTCATGGTCCAACCCCGATCTGATCCACGACATTAACAGCAAAGGCCTAACTTCGCCTTCAAAGACACGGTAAAATTTGAGGTAACTTGTTCAAGCGCAGGGACAACTCTATATGCTCTGGCAACGAAGGATAAACCATGACAACCATTTCGGCCGACGACATTCGCGAAGCGTTAAAACGTATTGCAGCACCAGATGGGCGCGGCAACATCGTATCGGCAGGGTTACTGTCGGACATCGCCATCAATGATGGCGAGGTGATGTTTGCCCTGAATGCATCTCCGCAACATATGAAGGCCATGGAGCAATTGAGAGTGGTCGTCGAAAACACGGTGAAAGCGTTGCCGGGCGTGCGTCGTGCGCTCGTCGCACTGACGTCTGAAAAACCTCAAGGCCAGACAGCGGCACCCGCTGCTCCTACCCGCGGCGGGGCGGTAGAAGGGGTCAAACACATTATCGCCGTAGCCTCCGGCAAAGGCGGCGTCGGAAAGTCCACAACGGCGATCAACCTCGCTCTGGCACTATCAACCCTCGGGTTGAAAGTTGCCGTTTTGGATGCGGATATTTATGGTCCCTCCATGCCCAAACTGTTTGGCCTCAAAGGCAAGCCCTTGGCCAGCGACAAGGCCGGCAAGCGCATGAAGCCAATGGAGCGCTTCGGCGTTGAAGTGGCGTCCATCGGGTTTTTGATTGATGAAGACACGCCGATGATATGGCGTGGCCCGATGGTCATGTCTGCCCTGACGCAGTTGTTGCGCGAAGTTGAGTGGTCGGAAACTGATGTGATGGTGGTGGATATGCCGCCAGGAACTGGCGATGCGCAATTGACGCTGGCGCAGAATACACCGCTGTCAGGTGCCGTGATTGTTTCCACGCCCCAGGACTTGGCACTGATTGACGCCCGCAAAGGCATCAATATGTTCAAGAAAACCAACGTGCCGCTGTTGGGCATTGTTGAGAACATGAGCAGTTTCGTTTGCACCACATGCGGAACACGTCATGATATTTTCGGTCACGGCGGCGCAAAGGCCGAAGCGGAAAAGCTCGGCGTTCCGTTTCTGGGTGAAGTGCCACTGGACATGGAAGTTCGGCTCCGCTCCGATCAGGGCGAACCAATCGTGATGACACTGCCCAATTCCCAACATGCCGCCATTTACCGGGATATCGCCCGCCAAGTCTGGGCGACACTTTTGTCTGGCAGCCTGAGCCGTCCCGCCCCCCGGATAATTAACGAAGCGTAAACGACTTGGCCCCGGCGTTAGGAATGTGTTAGCCATAGGCCAGCTAACACAAGCTGTTGAATCGGCACGTAATGGAGGGGAACCCATGTCGAAATTAATGTCCGTACTTGGCATCGTTTTACTTGCCATCGGCGTGGCCTTGGCGTTGGTCGGGTTTGTCAATCCGGCGCAAATGCAGGTCTATGGCTTGACCATGGACACCGCTGCCATTCTGCTCACGGGCGGAATCCTGAGTATCGGGTTGGGTGGCGTCATTGGCGCGCTGCTTGGAAATGCCCCGGCTGCAAGCAAAACTGTTGAAATTGCTCCACCTGAAGTTGAGCCTGCGAGCGAAGCAGTGACAATAAAAACTGATACACCGGCTGTCGAAATACCAGCACCACTTGACCAAACACCTGCGCGCATCCGTTTCAATGGCTTCGGTCGCAAAGCCGCTGTTGTAACTGGGGCGGCTGCGACTGCCGCCGTCGCAACCGAAGTGGTCAGCGAGGCCGCTGCGGCGCCTGTGACTGCGGGCAAAAGCGCTGTTGACGAAACAATCGCAGCTTTGGAACAAGCAAAAGCAGATATTGCAAATGCCATTGGAGGGGTAACCACCATGGCCGAAGCTAAAGTTGAAGAGATTTCTGAAGAATCAGACGATGACGTCGAGGCAGAAGAAGATGGTGCCGATGGCGAACTTTACGTCCTTGAAGAACGTGAAATCCGCGGCCGCCCGGCCCGCATCCTGTCAGACAACACTGTCGAAGCAGAAACCGACGAAGGTTGGATGCGTTTTGAAAATCTGGAACATCTCAACGAATATTTGGATGCGGCAGGCGAACCCGCATAAATTATAACGCAATCATGGCCGCTTGTGACATCAGCAACGATACCGCTGTAATCCTATTCACTTGGCCATCTCATCCATGATGCGTATCCACGAGCGAATGCCATGAGCGAAAGACGAAACGTTGTATTTTTCATTGGGGCTGTGAATGGCATCGTCGTTCAACCCGAAGCCCACAAGCACCGAGTCCATTTTCAGAACATCCTTAAAATAGCGCACGATTGGAATCGACCCGCCGGACCCCATTAAAACCGTTTCGCGTTTCCATTCATCTTTCAACGCTTTTGCCGATTTTTGAATGTAGGGGTTGCTCTCGGATACTTCTGATGCGGGGCTGCCACCGCCATTGCCGTAGAACGATATTTTTGCGTCCCCCAACATGTGGGCTTTGGCAAAGGCCTGAAACGCCCTGAGGATTTTCTTGGGCTGTTGCTTGCTCACGAGCCGAAAAGTGAACTTTGCATGGGCAACTGAGGGAATGACAGTTTTGGTACCTGCACCCAAATATCCCCCCCAAATGCCATTCACTTCAGCTGTGGGTCTCGACCAGATTTGCTCCAGTACAGACTTACCCTTTTCCCCAGCTGCCGACTTCAGCCCCACATCACCCAAAAATTGCTTCTCGGAAAACTTCAACTGCTGCCATTGTGTCTTGGTGGTCTTTGGCAGGTCTGCCACGTCGTCATAAAACCCTGGAATGGTGACCTTGCCGTTCTTGTCGTGCAGCTGCGAAATCATACGTGTCAGTGCCCGAATAGGGTTCATGGCAGGTCCACCGTAAAGACCTGAATGCAAGTCAAGGGCAGGGCCTTTCACCGTCACCTCCTCACGCACCATACCGCGCAGCCGCGTGGTGATGGCAGGGGTCTTTGCGTCCCACATATTGGAATCGCAGATGAACGCAATATCGCACTTCAGTTCTTTGGCGTTGGCTTTCAGAAATGGAACCAGTGACGGCGAACCGGATTCTTCTTCCCCTTCAATCAAAAAGGTTGCCTTGATGGGCAGCTGGCCATGCACGCGGATGTAACTCCGCGCCGCCTCAACAAACGTCATCAACTGGCCTTTGTCATCAGCCGTCCCCCGGCCATACATACGTTCAACCCCGTCCTTGTCTTTTTTGCGCACAGGCTCAAATGGTGGCGATGACCAGAGTTCCAAGGGGTCGGCTGGCTGCACATCATAGTGCCCATAGAACAAGGCGTGCGGTGTTTTTGCTGTGGCATGGGGTGGCGCATAATGTGCCACCACCATGGGACATCCCGGCGTTTCCCGCACAGAGGCATCACAACCCAGCGACTTCAACTCGTTGCAAATCCATTGAGCAGCCTTGATCACGTGGGGCTTGTAGGCGGGGTCTGCCGACAATGAAGGGATGCGCAGGAAATCAAACAGCCGTTCAATGTTGGCATCAAGATGTGTATCAGCATCAGCCAACACGGGGGCAATAGGGAGTGCAGTCATGTCTCAATTCCTTTAGCTATTTCGCCAATCAAGCGAACAAACGTGCGGGTGCCTTTGTGGAAACTTTCAATATCATATTTTTCATTGGGGCTGTGCGCGGCATCATCGTCACGGCCAAAACCAACCAAAACGCTGTCGAGTCCCAAATGCCGTTTGAAACTTTCAACAATAGGAATGGAATAACCTTCGCCCGATTTCACAACCCGCTTGCCCCATTCTGCTTGAAGTGCACGGCTGGTGGCAGAAATCCACGCGCTGTTCTCGCGCACGGAAACTGCTATTGAAGCGTCTGTTTTTTCTGCAAAAGACACCTTGAAGCCTTCAGGAAGCTGGCTGCGGATGTAAGCACGGAACGCTTTCTTGATCGCAGCAGGTCGCTGTCCATGAACAATGCGGAACGTGAGCTTGGCGTGGGCTTTTGACGGAATGACGGTTTTGCCGCCCGGCCCCATATAACCACCCCAAATGCCATTGATTTCGGCAGTAGGGCGCAACGATCGCTGCTCCAAAACAGAGAATTGTTTCTCTCCAGCTGCGAACTTCAAACCCGCTTGACCAAGGAATTTTTTAGGATTGAACGGAGCGCGCGCCAGCTGTTCCCTTTGCTTTTTCGACAGGGGTTTCACACCTGCGTAAAAACCGGGAATCGCGATGTGACCATCATCATCAAACATGCGACCCAACATGCCAGACAGCACCCGCAACGGATTGAGAGCCGCACCGCCAAAATAGCCGGAATGCAAATCCAGCTTCGGTCCTGTCAGGGTAATTTCGTCGGAAACACAACCTCGCAGAGACGTGACAATGCAAGGCTCAGTGTCGTTCCACAGACCCGTATCACAGATGAGCACAACATCGGCCTTCAACAGCTCTTTGTTTTGCGCAACAAATCGGTCGATATGCACGGCATCACCTTCCTCGTCACCTTCGATGAGCACCGTCAATCGAAACGGCAATTCACCATGTACCGACAACCAGTGACGGCTGGCTTCGGTAAAGGTCAGCAGTTGGCCCTTGTCGTCAGCAGCTCCTCTGGCAAATATGGCATCCCTGCCATCGGCAGTTTTTCCACGGCGTGGCTCAAACGGCGGGCTGTGCCACAAGTCTAATGGGTCCACAGGTTGAACATCGTAATGACCGTAAAACAGGATGTGGGGAATATGTTGCGACGACGATGTTCCAACACCAGGCGGCGTGTATTCCGCCATCACCACGGGTTGGCCAGTGGTGGGGTATTGTCGTGCTTTAAAGCCCATGGCGCGAAAATAATCGGTCAGCCAATCAGCGGCTTTCTGGCATTCAATATTGTGCGCCGGGTCAGTGCCAATCGAGGCAAAACGCAGAAAAGCGTTCAACCGCGTCAAGCTGTTCTCAATATCTGCATCTATGACGGTCAAAACGGGAAATATGTCGAAAGCCACGCTTGCGAATCCTTGCTGTTGGGTCAAATCCTAGTACAACTTCATGTATTTGGGCAAAGCGCATAATGGCTGAAGCGCATCCGCAGTTTAATCTGGCACGGGACAGTTTACTGGCCCATGAGCCACGCTCGCGTCTCCAACGTTTCAGGCGGCGCGGCTACCAGCGGGTGCGGCGCCTGCTCGATGGTTTTGACCTCGCACTGCTGTGGAAGCGGCGTTGGTTTATCATCACGCTCATGTTGGGTTTCAGCCTGATGACGTTGCCAACGCCTGCTGGGCTCACCTACGATGGCCAGATTGTATTGATCATGTCCTTTATGGCCACGATCATGTTCATCACGGAACCCGTGCCGTTGCCGTCTGTGGCCCTCATGATTGTAGTAGGGCAAGTGGTGTTGCTGGGTCTCGACTCCAACAAAGTTGCAGCCAGCCTGATGACGGATTCTGTTCTGTTTATCATGGGATCTTTGATGCTGGCAGTGGCCGTGGTCAAGCAAAGGCTCGACAAACGCATCGCGCTGGCCATTGTCCGCGTGACAGGCACCAGCGTGTTCTGGATCAGCATGGGCATCACCACCGTGTGTGGTGTGTTGGCCTCCTTCATTGGCGAACACACGGTGGCCGCCATGATGTTGCCCGTCGGCGTCACCCTGATCAGCTTGACCTCTCAAGACGGTGCCAAGGTCAAGAACTTGGCCGCTGTCTTGCTGCTGTCAATCTCTTACGGCTGCGCCATCGCAGGCATCGGCACACCATCAGGCGGCGCGCGCAACGCCATCATGATCGGCTATTGGAAAGACTTTTTCTTCGACCCCACCAATCCCGAAACCCGTCGATACCTGATGGATTATCTGACGTGGATGAAATACGCCTATCCCATGTTCCTGCTGCAACTGCCCATCGTCACGGCCTTGCTGTTCTGGACGTTTAAACCAGAACAAAAAGACCTGTCCCGCGCCGTCGCAAGGTTGCGCACGCAGGTGGAAATGGACGGACCTTTGAATGCGCAAGGGTGGTCGTCCATTGCACTTTTCATCGCGACGATTGTCGGTTGGATCGCCTTTTCCGAACAACTCGGCCTCGGCATCGTCGCCATTGGTGGGGCCATTGCCTTTCTGGTTGCTGGCCTTGTGCGTTGGGAAGATATCAACAGCGGCGTTAACTGGGGCGTGGTGTTGCTTTACGCCGCGGCCATTTCGCTCGGTTTGGAAATGAAAGAAACCGGGGCCGCGGAATGGCTGGCCCGATCTTTCATTTCTGCTTTAACGCCACTTGGCTTAGGCGAGGGAGCAGGGTTGGCACTAGCAGTGGCGCTTCTCACCACCTTCGTGACCAATACAATGACAGCGGGAGCCGCGGTCGCGGTGCTGGGCCCCGTCGTCCTGAAAGCCGCCAGCGTATCCGGCGCTGACCCGCTGAACATCGGGTTTGTTACGGCAATTTCCTCTGCTTTCGCTTACATCACGGCTGCTGCCCACCCGGCTTTTACAATCATCTATGCCTCAGGCTATCTTAAAACCACTGATTTCATAAGGTCGGGTTGGCGCATGACAATCGTGTCTCTGATTTTGATCATGCTGATGTCGCTGTTCTATTGGCCACTGTTGCAATAGGATTACGTCCATGGGCCTGTTCAACTTTTTCCAGCGCACACAACTCTCAGACCGGCAAGAAGCCGCCGTCGCCAAAACCCTGACGAATCTGCGCAGCCAGCGCCGCAACCGATTTCGAATTCTCAGTTGCGTTGATGGCAGCGACGCATCTGATGTGTGTGTGCGTTTTGCTGCCCGCTTTGCCGTGACTGAATATTGCGACATCATCAACCTGTTTGTGCGTCCGATTGACCAGGGTTTGCATTCGGGCGGCTTGCAGGTGCGATTGGCAAGGCAGAATATGATGGAGGCAGGTTTCGAACTGCCAGGGGTTAAGCATCTCAAGCGTTCAGTCGAGGTTCTGAAGCAAGAAGGCATCGATGCCGAAAATTGGAGTGCAAGCGGTGCCCACGAAAACGCATGGGGTGATGCCGCTGGCGACACAAAAGTGGAGTACAAGGCGCCGAACGGCCGTCATGTTGTTCTGAAACTCAAGACCGCCCCTGATGTTGTCAGCGGTATTCTCGATCAGTACGAACTTGGCCCCTATAACTTGATGATCATCGGCGAACCTTCACGCTGGCGCAGCGAGTTCAGATCGTTCTTCGGCACCGGTATTGTGCAAAACGTCGTGACCTTGGCCGCCTGTTCAGTGCTCGTCGCGCGCAATAGCCTGGACCGCGGCGGCATGTTCATCTGCACGGATGGCTCATCTCGTTCCATGCAGGCCGTGCGCCGGTCCGCTGTGCTTGCCCATATGTCTGGTGAACCCATCACGCTTTTTTCAGTCGCACCGACAGAAATTGCCAGACCCGCTGCAGAGGAAGCTGTAGCCAACGCCCGTGCGCTATTGCAAGCCATGAAAATTCCGGTGCTTGAAACCAAAACAGCGGTGGGTGATCCACTTCAGGAAATTGTAGAACGCGGCAGTCTCTATCGCCTTATTGCCGTCACAGATGAAGGGCGAACTCGGTTGCAACGATTGCTCAAAGGCTCGCTCGCCTCGGAAGTCGTTCGTCACGCACGTACGAGTGTGCTAGATGTAAGGTAGTTCAACGCTTGACCGGGGAAAGTGATGGCGGAATATACATTGTTGTGCATGGGGGAGTCTGGCAACGCCTTCAAGGTTGCGTTTATGTTGCAAGCCGCAGAGCTCAGTTGGAAGCCCCAGTGGGTTGATTTTTTCAACGGTGAGACCCGCACTGACACCTTCAAGCAAAGCATGAACCTGATGGGCGAAGTGCCTGTTTTGATTCATGGAAACCGGAAGCTCACGCAATCAGGCGTCATCCTCGATTATCTTGCTGAAGCGTCGCGCAAATATGGACCGAAAAGCGATGATGAACGGCGCGAAATTCTGCGTTGGATGCTGTTCGACAATCACAAACTGACTTCTCCAGTTGCCTCCCTTCGTTTCATGATCAACTTCACCAAAACGGGTGAAACGCCTGTGACTGAGTGGTTACGAAGCCGTGCACTCGGCGCACTCAAGGTTTTGGACAATCACCTGCAGCACCAGCCCTATGTCATCGGCAAACGCGCCACCATCGCTGATTTTTCTCTCTGTGGTTATTTGTATTATGGCGACGAGTTGCCCTTCGACCTCAATCAGTTTGCACATGTTCAGAACTGGCTTGATCGATTGCGTGACATCAAAGGCTGGAAACACCCCTACGACTTGATGCCACGACAGGCTTGAGCCTAATAGCGATAATTCTTGACGTGGTCCGGCACGACAACATGCGGCAGTATGCGAGGGCAAGGTGTCGGTGCGTCAACCTGCATGCGAAGCGGAATCACACCTGCCCAGATCGGCAGTGCGTAATCTTCCTCGTCATCACCCGGCGGACCGCTGCGCACTTTGGCTGACACTTCAGAAAGCTCCATGCCCAACACGGTAGTGGCTTTGAGTTCCTTTGCCGTCACCGGTCGCAGGATGTCCCAACGTCCGGGGAAGTAATGGTCCACCATGGCCTTCAGACGCGCTTCTTTGTCTTCTGCCAGCGGTACCTTGTGCGCCGTGCCGAACGCCATGACGCTGCGGTAGTTGCAGGAGTGGTTGAACGCCGACCGCGCCATCACCATGCCATCAAAAATCGTAACATTGAGGCATACTTTCGTACCCTCCGATGTTTCCAACATGCGACTGGCCGATGAGCCGTGCCAATACACATGGTTGCCTTCGCGCCACTGCAAAGTCGGCGTAACAACGGGTTGGCCATTGAACACATAACCCACCGTGCATAACGGCTGCGCATCCAATATGGTGTGAACCGTTGCCTCATCATAATGCGCCCGCTTGTTCATGCGGCGCAGGCGGGTGAGATCAGTAGGCGATAGCGACATTTCGTGTGTTCCAGTTGTGCCGCATCAATGCCTTGGCTATGGTATAGGCGAAAGCGCCAATAATGCCCTCATCCAGCAGACCACTTAACACCACCTCAATCCTCGATCTTGGCATCGACAGGCACGACCCGGAACCTATTCAACAACAAATCGCGCGGCAGATTCGTGAACTGGTGTTGGGAGGCAGGTTGAAACCCAAAGCCAAGCTGCCATCCACGCGCGGGCTGGCCGAACAGTTGAACGTGGCGCGCGCAACCGTCGTCGAGGCTTTTGAGCAATTATTGGGCGAAGGCTATTTGGAAACCCGCATGGGCAGCGGCACCACAGTGGCGGCTGAGCTCCCTGAAAGCCTGTTGGCCACGGGCCGGAAGCCTGCGAAAGCATCACCTCCGCAGAACCGCAACAAGCGGGAAGCGGCAAAACCTTTTCGTTCTGGCCTCGTGGATTGGGAAAATTTCCCGCACGACGAATGGGGCCGCATCTTGGGGCGCTATTGGCGCAATCCGCCCATGGCCTTGCTGGAACACAACGACCCCTTCGGCTGGCTGCCGTTGCGTAATGCCATTGCGGCCCATTTGTTTGAATGGCGCGGCATTGAGTGTGATGCAACGCAAGTCATCATTACCGCCGGCGGCAGCGATGCGTTTGACTTGATCCGACGCGCGGTTGCAGAAACCGGCGATCAGATGTGGATGGAAGAGCCGGGTTATGCCACCGCAAGGCGCGTGTTTTCCGTAGGAGGCCTCGATGTAGTGCCGGTGCCGGTGGATGAAGAAGGCTTGCGTGTATCGGCAGCACGCAAATTGGCCCCTAACGCCAAGCTCGCATTCGTCACCCCAGCGCGTCAATACCCGACGGGCGTAACAATGCAATTGTCACGGCGTCTGGAACTTCTGGAATGGGCGAAGGAGGCAAACGCAATCATCATCGAAGACGATTACGACAGTGAATATCGTTACGTCGGCAGGCCTTTGCCTGCCATGATGAGTTTGGACCGCACGGCGCGGGTGATTTATTCCGGCACGTTTTCAAAAGTGTTTTCACCCGTCATCCGTTTGGGTTTTATCGTTGTGCCGGTGCAGCTGGTTGAAACATTCCACCGGGAACGCGGCACTTACGGCCATCCCCCTTCCATTTTGGTGCAGCCTGCACTCGCACAATTCATGGAACAGGGGCAATTCGCCGTTCACATCCGCCGGATGCGCAGGCTATATGCCACGCGCAGGCAGGCAGTGTTGAATGTGTTTGCACCTTGCGACGGCAAAGACTTCAAAGTCGATGCCCCCCCGTCGGGACTGTCCATCAATTTGCTGTTTGATGACACTGTTGACGATGAAGCAATCACACAAAAACTGGCCCGTGATGGCATCGAAGTGCAGGCCCTCTCCACCTTTTATGCCGGCGGCAGGAAGCAGCGCGGTTTGGTGTTGAGTTTTGCGGGCTTTTCCGAAAAAGATTTGATCAATTCGGCAAAAAAACTCATTGCCGTTCTATGAACCGAGCGGCCGCAATTCCCTGAGCAGTTTCTCGCGCATGGCCCGTGGAAAGTCTGCAAAGTCAACAGCGCGAATGGCAAAGCTGTCAGCCCCGATGATGACGTGCTTTTCGTAGTACTCAAACAATTCCCGCTGCTCTGACTCAATGGCGAGGCCATTGATTGTGACGCCACTTGCCAAAGCCAGGTTGCGCGCAGCGTCCAAGTCCAGTCCGCCATTATCGCGTCCGTCGCCTGAAATATCAATGACGCGCCGCCGCCCGTCAAAGCCATTGGCTGCAAGCAAAGTCACGCCTTCCTCTATAGCGGTTGCAATTGATGTAGCGGCCGCGCGAAAGGTCTGTGAATGCAGACTGACGAGAAAGCCAAATGCCCTGGCCTCTGTCGGCGTGGTAATGTGCGTGAAAGGTAAAACCGTGCGGCTCTCGCCGGGTCCACCCCATTGTGTCACGGAAATAGCCACACCCAACGGTGCAAGGTCCTGGAGGGCTTGCAAAACCGCTGGATCTTTGAATGCAGCTGCAAGTCCGCTGATCTGCAAATCAAACTCTTCACGGCTCATGCTGGCCGAGGCATCAAGAGCTAAAACGAGCTCTATGGCAACAGGCGTTTCCGCCTTCGCCGGGGCCTGCAAAACGGCAAAACCAATCAGCGCCACAATGCCGCGCCACAACCCGCGGCCCGTAGGGTAAAAGGAAAGGATGAAACGTATTGTTCTCATTCCGATCATCTTGGCATTACTGATATGGCCTGCCAAGGGCGGGAACGCTCACGATCTGATGATCATTGATGTGGCCGTCCCGGCGTCGCTCACGCCACTATCAAAATCAGGCATCATCTATTTCACAATCATGAATCACGGCCCTGTAGATGATGATCTGATTTCGGTTTCAACGCCTGCTGCGGCGTCAGCTACGCTGCATGAAAGTTATCAAGACGGCGATATTTCCAAAATGCGGGACTTGGAAACTGTTGATGTTCCACCCGGCGCCCTTGTCAAGTTAGAACAGGGCGGCAAGCACGTCATGCTCACGGGTTTGCCATCGCCCCTCAAGAAGGGTGACAAGCTCATGTTCAAATTGGTTTTTGCCAAAGCTGGCACGATGGAAGTTGAAGCCATTGTTGGCGACGCTGTCACCGGCCACGTTCACGCTGAATAGCGTCAGCCGCCTGTCACACTCATATGCCGCGAAACAGCGGGCTTGTTGTGGTCGCGATCAATAATGAAATCATGGCCCTTGGGCTTGCGGCTGATGGCTTCCAGGATCTTTTGCGTCAAAAGTTCATTGCCTTCTGAAGCCCGCAATGGCGTGCGCAAATCTGCAGCGTCGTCCTGGCCCAGACACATGTACAAAGTTCCGGTGCAGGTCAGCCGCACGCGGTTGCAGCTTTCACAGAAATTATGCGTAAGCGGCGTGATGAAACCAAGACGTCCGCCCGTTTCCTTCACCGTCACATAGCGGGCTGGACCACCGGTTTTGTAGGGGCTATCAACCAGCGTGAATTGTTCCATCAACATTGCCCGGACCTGTGACAGCGGTAAATATTGGTCCGTCCTGTCTCCATCAATATCACCCAGAGGCATGGTTTCAATCAAAGTCAAATCCATGCCCTCGCTATGGGCCCAGCGGATCATTTCAGGAATTTCGTGTTCGTTCACACCCTTTAGTGCCACTGCATTGAGCTTGATCGAAAGCCCGGCAGCTTTCGCCGCAGCCAAACCTTCCTTCACTTTAGCCAGATCGCCCCACCGGGTGATGGCACGGAATTTGTCATGATCAAGAGTATCAACAGATACATTGATGCGCTTCACCCCATGACCAGCCAACTCCCCGGCATATTTTGCCAATTGGCTGCCATTGGTCGTCAGCGTCAATTCTTCCATGGCTCCGGACTTCAAATGTCGCGACAGCGACTGCACTAGCGACATGATGCCTTTGCGCACCAAGGGCTCACCGCCCGTCAGCCTGATCTTCTTCACGCCCTGTTCGATGAAGGCCGTGCACAACCTGTCAAGCTCCTCTAAGGACAGCAAATCCTTCTTCGGCAGAAACGTCATATCCTCCGCCATGCAATAGGTGCAGCGGAAGTCACAGCGATCTGTGACTGACACCCGCAAATAGCTGACGTGGCGGCCAAAAGGATCGATCAACTGGGTGGTCGTGGACATCCCACCAATGTGTGCCTTTCCCATGGAAAGGTCAAGGTTGCTGGCTTTATATCGGCGCATGGCTTGCTAAGACATGAAGCATGTTGTGGAGCCGCAAACGCTTGGGATTCGTTGCTGCATTGGGTTTCTGGGCCTCAGCTGCGACGACCTCTGTTCCTGATGAAGGCAGGGTCGACCTCGCTTTGGCAATCGCCATTGACGTGTCTTACAGCGTCGACAGCACCGAACACCGGCTGCAAATGCAGGGCTTTGGCACCGCCCTGCAAAGTGTTGAAGTGTTGGATGCCATCCGCAAAGGCAAACACCAGCGCATCGCCGTCACCGTTTATCAGTGGTCGGATGAGTTCAACCAAATCATTCTGGTGCCATGGCGCATTCTGGCAACGGAAGAAGACGTGAAAGCACTCGGAAACGAACTGGCGTCTGGCCGTCGCGACGCGTCGGAAGGCGGCACCGCAATTTCTGCTTCACTGGTATTTGGCTCAACACTGTTTAATGCAGCTCCGTCGTCGGATCGCAAAGTCGTAGATCTTGCCACCGACGGCCGTAACAATATCGGTCGCCCTGCCCACGAAGCCAGAGATTTCGTTGTGGGACAGGGCATCACTATCAATGGACTTGCGGTCAGCAACGAATGGAAACACCTTGCAGGCTACCTTGAAAAGCAGGTCATCGGCGGCAACCTGAGTTTTGTGGAGGAAGCCCAATCCTACGATGACTTCGGTGCTGCAATGTTGCGAAAGCTGGTCAGGGAGATTGCGGGGCCGGGCGTTACGTGAGCATTCAAAATCCTGGTGGAGGAGTGAAATTTCGCCATTCCTGTTCCAACAACTCTGCAAAACGCAAACTTGTATAGTCACCATATTCACGCGTGATGATCTGCACGCCAAGTGGCAAACCTTCCGCAGTTAAGCCCAAGGGGGCAACTGTTGAGGGCAGATAGAAGTTACCAGAATACCCCGCCCAAAAGCGCTGATCGATTGTCGACACCATTTTTCCATTGACGGGAATCAGCCGTTCGTGCCGTTCGCCCACGTGGTCGTGGGGCCATGCGGCGGAGGCCGCGCAGGGGCACAACATTACGTCCCAATCATCAAAAAACGCATCCCACATCAAGCGCATCTGATAGCGGCGCTCGTTCGCCCGCAGCCATGCCCCGTGGGAGAGACCAAAAGCCCGCGTCATCAACGCCACATACGAAGTGTCATCCGCATCCAACATTCTGGATTTCTCTGCCGCTTTTTCAATGTCGCCATCGCTCATCCGTTTTGTGGATGTGGCCCGCAACAGCAGAATGAAATTTTCATACGCCTCTTCATCGCTGAACGTTGGTCGCGCATCAAAACTCAACATCTTGCTGTTTTTCTTGAGAAACTGTGCCAGTGCGATCAACTGGTCTTGGTAGGTCTGGTCAACCTCACCAACACCACTTGACAGTTTGATGGCCACGCGAAACTCTTTTAGTTTGGTTTTCGCGGATTTCGGCAAGCTGTAGGCAACACCACGCCGATCAACACCTTCACTCCCAACCAGAATTTTCATCATCGCCGTCAGGTCTTTGGCCGAGCGCGCCATTGGGCCCGCAACTGTAATATCACTGTAAGCCACACTGCCCGGCATTAAATGCCCCCGATAAGGCACCACGCCATAAGTTGGTTTGTGCCCGAACACGCCGCAATAATGAGCAGGGTTGCGAATGGAAGACCCGATATCTGATCCAATTTCAAGCGCGCTCATGCCTGTGGCCAACGCCGCAGCAGCACCGCCGGAAGAGCCGCCGGGCGTCCGCGTGACATCCCAAGGATTGTTGGTTGTACCGTGAATGGCGTTGAAAGTCTGCCAATCAGCCAAATGCAGGGGTACATTTGTCTTGCCATAGAGCACAGCACCGGCGGAAATCATCCGCTGCAAAACCACCGCATCGGCTGCGGCAATGTTGTTGGCAAACACCGGGTCGCCCCAGGTTGAAGGCGTGCCCTTCCAATCAAACGTTTCTTTGACCGTCATCGGCACGCCGTCAAAAGCTGATAACGGCGCACCGTTGGAAAGGCGCCTGTCAGCGGCTTTTGCCGCAGCTTTTGCTCGTCGAATTTCAGTGTGTATGACCGCATTGATTGCCGGATTGTGCATCTGGTATTGCGACAGACATTCATTCAAGAGCTCAGATGCTGATATCTTCCGCGCCCGCAGCATGCGGCCCTGTTCGAGTGCTGATTTGAAAATGACATTGCTCATGACCCTAGACTAGCTATGTCACGGACACATGCAAGCCATCCCGCGACAAACTGAAACCTGCGGTGTAAGCCGAAAAGATGATCTCACAACTTCAGAACGCCAAATGGATTGGCTATGCACTTACTTTCGCGGGAGCAGCACTATTTTCCACCAAAGCCATATTCATCAAACTCGCCTATCGTGACGAAGTAAACGCCACGCTGCTGGTGGCGTGGCGTATGATATTTTCGACGCCAATTTTCATAGCCATAGGTTTGCTGGCTTGGCAGCATCAGCGTCATCGCGGCGATGCTTTGCCGACATCGCACAATATCGCTGGCGCTGCTGCGGTTGGTGCTTTGGGCTATGGCATCTCCGCCTACCTCGATTTCAAGGGATTGGAATTCATTTCGGCCCAGTTGGAGCGACTGGTACTCTTCACTTATCCCATTTTCGTTATGTTTCTTGGCGCACTCTTTTTCGGTCAAAAGATAACCCGACACGGCATATTGGCTTGCGTGGTCAGTTACGTCGGACTCACTGTGGTGGTTGGACTGGACATCCCATCAGGCGGCATGAACACGATAATCGGGACATCGTTGGTTTTAGGGTGTGCAATCACTTTTGCATTCAACCAACTTTACGCAAAAGGATTGATCAACGTGCTTGGCACAATTTTCTACACCACGATTTCGATGATTGCCGGCGGCATTGCCGCCGTCTTGATTCATACGCTCAGTGACGGAGATTTTGCAGCATCAAGTTATTTTCTCTGGATGGCCTTTGGGTGCGCAATATTCGCAACTGTCCTACCGATTTTTTGCATCAATGCCGGACTGGCGCGAACGTCAGCCCAAACCGTCGCAATGATTTCGACGATTTCGCCGTTGGTCACCATCATCCTGGCGGTCGTGATTTTGGAGGAGCCCTTCACACTGGCCGATGCAATCGGTTCGAGCCTCGTTTTACTTGGCGTTGGCTATTACACCTTCGCCGACATGCGGCAAAAGTCTGTTGCTATAATTGAAGAAATCTAACCTGCCTTTTTCAACCACTCGCGCAATGCATCGTTAATGCGCGTTTGCCACTTCGGCCCCTTTGCTTTGAAGCCCGCAATTACATCCGCATCCAGGCGGAGCGTGGTTGAAACTTTTGGTGTTTCGAGCTTTGGACGTCCGCGACGTATAAGTGTTTCGCCGTTGTACCAATCCGCTCGATCCATAACTTCATCCGTGAGTTCCGGTGCGTCATCCGGGTCCACCCATTCTTTTTTTAAACGTAATTTGTTCTCGTTCATTTGTTTTCCTCAATGAAATAATGTGCAGGCTTTTGTGTCTGGGAGTCCAAACCACCGCACAAAGTCGACCATCAAGATAGCCATATGTTACAAAGCGTTTCTCACCATATTCAAAACGTAAGTCGGGATCCGTTACAAACTGGCCGTCGAAAATCTTCGAAACATCTGCCATGTCTAGACCCCGTTCAACGAGAGTTTTGCGTCTCTTATTCTCGTCCCACGTTAGTAGCATGATTAAACGTTACTACATTAATGAGTGGAAATCAAGCCTCAACTTACACTGTCCGGCAAAACTTCCTTGCGTTTGGCCATGAAGCTTTGCAGCGCTTCGTCAATACCGGGGTCAAGGGCAGGGGCTTCGTATTCCCGTAGTAGCTTTTTCCACTGGGTGTTGGCGCGAACCACAATGTCTTTTTCGCCTTCCACCTGCCACTGTTCAAACGAGTTATTGTCAGCGAGGCCTGAGCGCCAAAATGCTGATTCAAAATTCGCTTGGGTGTGGGCTGAACCCAGATAGTGCGAACCCGGCCCCACTTCGCGGATGGCGTCCATGGCTTGGCCATTCTCAGAAAAATCAACACCTTCGGCAAACTTTTGGAACATCGTCAATTGATCTGCATCCATGATCAGTTTTTCATAACCAGACGACAACCCGCCTTCCAGCCATCCTGCGGAGTGAAGACAGAAGTTCACGCCCGACAACATGGTGGACCACAACGTATTGGAACTTTCATAAGCCGCTTGTGCGTCTGGAATTTTGGATCCGCAAAGCCCTCCGCCAGAACGGAAAGGAACACCCAGACGGCGGGCTAATTGTGCCGCCCCGAAGGTAACGTGAGCGGGTTCAGGCGTGCCGAATGTCGGTGCACCCGACTGCATCGACATTGAGGCAGCAAACGTGCCGAACACCACGGGCGCGCCCGGGCGGCACAACTGCGTGAATGCAATGCCCACGGAAGCTTCGGCCAAAATTTGAGTCAGCGTTCCAACTGTGGTTGTAGGCGACATCGCACCGGCCACAATAAACGGCGAAATCACACAAGCCTGATTGGCGCGCGCCAAAACCTTCAAAGCTCCCAACATGACGCCGTCCCACACCATCGGTGAGTTGGCGTTGATCAGCGACGTCATCACACAATTTTGGTCAACGAACTCTTTGCCAAACACCAGTTCCGCCATGGCCACTGAGTCGGCCGAGCGTTCACCTGCCGTCACGGAAGCCATGAATGGTTTGTCGGAATATTTGACGTGGGAATAGATCATGTCCAAGTGCCGCTTGGCCACTGGAATGTCGACAGGCTCGCACACGGTTCCGCCAGAGTGGTGCAGGCTCGGCAACATGTAAACCAGTTTCACGATGTTGCGGAAGTCTTCGATGGTTGCATAGCGGCGGCCTTCATCTAGGTTGCGAATGAAGGGAGGGCCATAGACCGGCGCAAACACCATGTTGTTGCCGCCAATCACAACGGTGTTGGCGGGGTTGCGGGCATGTTGAACGTATTCGCGTGGTGCCGTTTTGATCAGTGAACGGACGAGACCCTTTGGAAACCTCACCCGGAAGCGTCGCGGATCATGCGGCGAAGGTTTGACATCTGCCCCCGCATCCCTCCACATTTTAACGGCTTCTTCGTCTTCGTAAAAATCAATGCCGGTTTCCTGCAGAACGATCTCGGCATTGTTTTCGATCAGCTCCAATTGCTCATCGGAAAATGGCTCGTAGAGTTTGGTCTGGCGGCGAATGTATCCTGCATGCTTGACCGCTGTGTTGGTGCGCATGGCGCGGCGGGCGTCTGCCCCACCCCGTGCACGGCGGCCTGTGGGAGCGGCAATTGTGTCAGCATCGGTCATTTTGCAAGCAGCCTGTTGAGAAAGTTTCACCAGCCCTTGGTTTAGGCCAGATATCAACGCAACAGGCGGCAACAAGCGTCAAAGGATGGTCAGTAAACGACTGTGGTTGAAGGCTCAGTTGCCAGTGGTCGCTGTCGCATCGCCAGGGCCAGCGAGTTGGTAAATCGCACCGGTCGGCTTGGCTTCATCAGTCAGAATAAAAATATGCCCAGATGGCCCTTGAAGGACATCGCGGACGCGTCCGAAGCCTTCGAACAGTTTTTCTGACGCAACGATTTTGCTGCCTTCGATTGTCAATCTGTGCAAATGCTCGCCAACCAACGCACCGACAAACAGTGAGCCTTTCCATCCGGGGTAAACGTCACTGGTCAAAAATGCCATGCCGGACGGTGCAATCGACGGATCCCAATAGTGCAAGGGTTGTTCCAAGCCGTCCCTGCTTGTGCCCACACCAATCTTGGACCCCGAATAATCCCGCCCATAAGTTATGACTGGCCAACCATAGTTACGCCCGGCTTGTGGCGCGTTCACTTCATCGCCGCCTTTTGCCCCATGTTCCGCCGTCCAGAGCTGTCTGGTTGTGGGGTTCAGTGCAGCACCTTGAATATTGCGATGACCAATCGACCAAACTTCTGGAGCCCACCCCGCTATATTCGGATTGCCCGGCGCTGGTGCACCGTCACGCGTGATACGCAACACTTTGCCAAGATGAGAAGCCGGGTTCTGCGCTTCGTCTGGCAAATCACCTCGGTCACCTGTGGTCACAAACAAATAGCCTTCACCATCAAACACCAGCCGGGAACCAAAGTGCCGCGTGCTCTCAACCGCTCGCGACTGACGGAAAATCACCGTGCCATTTTCAAGTTTGGCGTAGTCGGCGCTGAGCTTGGCCCGAAACACAGCTGTTGCATTTCCACCTTCACGCTGTTCAGCGAATGACAAAAACACGTCGCGGGATGTTGCGAAGTCAGGGGCTATGGCAATCCCCAGCAATCCGCCTTGCCCGTCGGCATCAACGTCAGGCAAACCGGAAATCGGCGCACTCAAAGCATTGTCATTCAGGGTCACGCGCCGCAAGCGACCGGGACGTTCCGTCACCAGCAGTGACCCATCTGGCAAAAACGCCATGCCCCAAGGGTGGTCCAACCCTTTGGCAATCGGCAGCAGCCCATCCGGGGTCGCTCCCGAAGCAACAAATGGCACAACCGCCAGAAGCGGCAGCAAAAGTAACAATCGACGTTTCATCCCTATAATCTACACCAAGACGGTCGCCGGTGGACATTACAATCGCGTTACAATTTTCAACTCTTCCAGCCCGTGAAAATGATAGGCATCCCGGTACTGCGGCGGCCTTGCAAATTGCATATCCGGAAGACGCTCGAACAACACTTGCAACCCGACCTCCATTTCCAACCGTGCCAATGGCGCGCCGACACAAAAGTGAATGCCTGCGCCAAAGCTGGCATGGGCATTAAATTCGCGCGACGGGTCGAAGACATCGGGATTGCTGTAACGGGCCGGGTCGCGATTGGCAGCCCCCAGCATCAATCCCACCAACTCACCTTTTTTAAAGTCGATGCCATTGTACTCCAAGTCCTCCAGGGCATAGCGCGTGAACATATGCAGCGGCGCATCAAAACGCAGGGCCTCCTCCACATGCGCTGCGCTGATGCCACCACGTATGTTGTTTTCAAGCAGCGCCTTGATGGCATTGCCGAGGGAATGCACCGTGGCTTCGTGCCCTGCGTTCAAAATCAAAATTGCCGTCGTGACCAACTCATCTTCAGAGAGTTTACCTGCGCCATCACTGGCCCTGATCAACTCCGACAGCAAATCATCGCCCAGATTTTTGTGTCGTTCGCGCACCAACGCACGCATGTAACTTGAGAACGCCAAAACTGCAGCAACTGCTTTGTCTTCAATGGCACGATCCCGTTTGGCCATGTACATTGCCACATGATCATGAGACCAGGCGAGGAATTGATCTGCCATTTCAACGGGCGCACCCAGCAACTCACAGATCACGACAATGGGAATGGGTGTCGCATAAGCAGGCAATAAATCGACCTCGCCTTTTGCTTCAAATTCGTCAATTAACGTGTTGCAAAGACTGATTAATCGAGACCGAAGCCGTTCAACCTGCCGAGATAGAAACGCGCGGTTCACCAAGCCCCGCAACCGCGTGTGCACAGGTGGTTCCAACTCCAACAGCGAATGCGTCTCATGCTCTGCAAAAACCTTGATATGTTCTGGCACCGGCTCCCAGCCCAACTCTTCACGCGTCGCCACATGCAAGATCTGCCGCCCGAAACGTCGGTCGCGCAGCAGTGCATTTACGTCTTGATGTGTTGCAAAACACCAGTGCCCATACTGCTCCCATTTGAAGGCCGGCAAGGCCGTTCGGATTTCGTGATAGGCAGCATACGGGTTTTGTACGAACTGCGCGTCACGCGGGTCTAGGTTGACGGAACGGGTGGTGGTGTTGATGTGCATTTGCGCTTATGTCTCCGCCTCAACACATCTCACGAGTCTCCCGCAAATGCAAAGTACACGGCCCGCCGAATTCATCGCTCTTGTTGCGGCTCTTACTGCCATGGTGGCCATGTCAATCGATGCCATGCTTCCCGCCCTCGGCATCATCGCAACGGAGTTGGGTGCATCCCACCCTAATGATCGTCACCTCATCATCTTGCTGTTTTTTGGTGGACTATCAATCGGTACGCTGGTGTTTGGCGCAGTTTCCGACTCGATTGGGCGTAAGGCATCAATTTATATCGGCATGCTGTTTTATCTGGTGGGCGCCTTGCTGTGTTTTTCCGCCACCAACTTCACCATGTTGATTGTGGGCCGCGTCATACAGGGCTTCGGCGCCGCCAGTCCGCGTGTCGTCTCAATGGCCATGGTACGCGATGGTGCCAAAGGTGCAGATATGGCGCGCATCATGTCGTACGTCATGTCGGTGTTCATGCTGGTCCCCATCGTGGCCCCATCAATCGGCCAATTGGTTTTACTGTATGGCGATTGGCGGATGATTTTTCTGGGCTTCATCGTGATGGGCGCTCTGGTCACACTTTGGTTGCACTTTCGCCAAGGCGAAACGCTGCCCGTTGAAAAGCGCACAGCGTTCCATGCATCGGTGTTGTGGGACAGTGCCAGGGAAGTTGTCAGTAATCCGGTTTCATTGGGATACACCGTGGCCAACGGCTTTATTTTTGCAGGCTTCAACATTTTTCTCGCAACTTCTCAACAGGTGATCGGCGAACAATATGCTCAAGGCACGCTGTTCCCCATCTGGTTCGCGTGCCTCGCGGGCGGCATTGCCATCGCCATGATTTTGAATGGCCGGTATGTCCGCCAAATTGGCTTGCAGCGCATTTCCAGTTGGGCCACCGTCGCCTTCCTGATCAATTGGATCACCGTGCTCGCAGTGTGCTGGTTCACGCAAGGCAACCCGCCGTTTCCCGTTTTAATGGTCTTTTTCTTCATTTCGTTTTTCTGCAGCGGCATGACCTTTGGCAATTATCAAGCAATGGCACTTGAACCCATGGGCCACATTGCAGGCATGGCCGCGGCCGTCTCAGGGGCGATGTCCTCCCTCATGGCCATTATTTTCGGTGGTGCTGCAGCCCGTCTTTACGATGGGTCTATGACGCCGATCGCCGTCGCCTTCGTGGTTTACGCGGCACTTGCCTTGGCCATGATCCGTTGGGCTGAGGCAAATCGACCGGTGAAAAAATCCACCCTTTGAGGATTGCGAAGCCTCGGTTATTGATGCGGAATGGCCAAGAGGTATTCCATATTTTCGCTGCTCAAGCACGCGCTGCGCCCGGGCGAACCCTGGCCTGAAGCCTGGGCCAAGTCAGAGCCCAAATCCAGCTATGACGTCATCATCATCGGCGGCGGCGGACATGGATTGGCCACAGCCTACTATCTTGCCAAAAACCACGGCATGAAAAACATTGCGGTGTTGGAAAAGTCCTACATCGGCTCGGGCAACGTCGGTCGCAACACAACCTTGATCCGCTCGAATTACCATATTGGTGGCAACACCGAGTTCTTCGAATTTTCGATGAAGCTGTGGGAGGGCCTGTCCCACGATCTGAATTTCAATGCCATGGTGTCTCAACGCGGGCAAATGGTGTTGGCGGTTTCGCCGACACAGATGGATGTATTCGCGCGGCGAGGCAACATCATGCGCCTCCACGGCATCGATGCGGAGTTGCTGGATCGCAGTGAAGTTGAAAAAGAATTGCCGTACCTTGATTATTCGAAAGATGCCCGCTGGCCCATTTATGGTGCCATCCACCAGCCTCGTGCGGGCACCGTGCGGCATGATGCTGTGGCATGGGGCTATGCGCGCGCAGCGTCGGCACTGGGTGTTCACATTATCGAAAACTGCGAAGTCACCTCCATCCTGAAGGACGGCGACAAAGTCACTGGCGTTGAAACTACGCGCGGCAAAATTCTGGCCGATAAAGTCGGCATTGCCGTTGCTGGCCATTCCTCCCATGTCGCCGCGATGGCGGGTTTGAAGTTGCCCGTCGAAAGCCACATCTTGCAAGCCTTTGTGTCCGAACCGATCAAGCCCATCGTTCATCACGTGGTATCGTGGGGGGCGGAACTGTTTTACATGTCCCAGTCTGATAAAGGCGGGCTGGTATTTGGCGGCCACATCGATGGCTTCAACACTTACACCCAACGCGGCCAATTCGCCCGCATTCAAACCGTCATGGAATGTATCGCATCGCTTGCTCCCTTCACGCAGCGCCTCAAGCTTTTGCGTCACTGGGGGGGCATCGTGGATATGACGCCCGACGGCTCACCCTTCATCTGCAAGACACCTGTACAAAATTTATACCTGAATGGCGGCTGGTGTTACCAGGGCTTCAAAGCCACACCAGCATCGGGTTACACCTTTGCGCATACGCTTGCCAACGATCAGGAACATCCGTTGGTGAAAGACTTTGCATTGGATCGTTTCAAACGCGGTGGCGAGCTTGATGAATACGGCATTGGCAACTGGACCTACAAACAATGAGAATACCGTGTCCACATTGCGGTGAACGCGACCACAGCGAATTCCGCTATGGCGGCGACGCCACCAAGCAGCGCCCCAAGCACGGAACAGGCGATTTGGAAACATGGCATGACTATTACTTCCTGTACGAAAACCCAAAAGGTCCGCATACGGAATATTGGCAACATGTGTTGGGGTGCAGGCAGTGGTTTAAGCTGACGCGCAACACCGCGACGAATGCCAAGGTTGAGCCATGACTGCTTTTCGCCGCACCCCCTCCGGTGGCCGCATTGATCGGTCCATACCTATTGCCTTCCAATACAACGGCAAATCCGCAACGGGCTTTGAGGGCGACAGCATCGCCTCGGCCTTGCTGGCCAACAACCACACCATCATTGGCCGCAGCTTCAAATATCATCGCCCGCGCGGGTTTTTATCTGCAGGTCTGGAAGAACCAAATGGACTGTTCACGCTCGGCGAGGGCGCAGAGACAATTCCAAATACGATCGGCACCACCACCATGCTCAAACCCGGCATGAAAGTGAAAAGCCAAAACGCCTGGCCCTCTCCAACTTTCGATTTAATGGCAATCAATAGCTTGGCCTCGCCTCTCTTCACTGCTGGGTTCTATTATAAAACCTTCATGGGCCCTACCAAGGGCGCGTGGATGTTCTTCGAACCCTCCATTCGCCGCGCGGCGGGTTTGGGCAAAGCGACATCCGACAAGGGCCACGAGCGCTACGACACACGCAACGCTTTCTGTGATGTGTTGGTCATAGGCTCCGGGCCTGCTGGTCTTGCCGCAGCCTTGAATGCGGGCCGGGCCGGGGCACGTGTAATTCTGGCTGAACAAGACTGTGAACTTGGTGGCAACCTGTTGTCCACGCAGTTAGAATCTGAAGAAAACTGGCGCAGAACTGTGAACGATGAGTTACTGTCGCTCAGAAACGTCCGTATACTGACAAATTCCACGGTGCAGGGTCTGTATGATCACAATCAGGCGGTTATTTCCGTCGGCCTCAACATTCTTGAAGTGGTGCAGGCAAAAACCATCATCCACGCCGCCGGTGCATTTGAGCGACCACTCGTATTTCAAAACAACGACAAGCCGGGCGTCATGCTGGCCGGCGCTTTGCGAACCTATCTCAACCGTTATGCACTGGCTCCCAAACGCCGCGCCGTCATCGTCACCAACAACGACAGTGCCTACACCGTAGCATTTGATCTTGCGAAGGCTGATGTTGCAGTCACCATTGCTGAAATACGGGCCCAGCCTTCAGGCGAAATGTTGTCCCGCGCCGCACAATTGGGAATCGCCGTATTCCCCAACAGTGGCATCGCTGATGTGCTGGGAGACAAACACTTGCAGGCCGTCAAACTCAGCGGTCGCCATGCGGTGACAATTGAGTGTGACGTCCTCGGCATGAGCGGTGGCTGGAACCCTGCTGTGCATTTGACCAGTCACGGTGGCATTAAGCCCGTTTATGACGAACGCATTACCTCCTTCATACCCGGCTTGTTCGCAGAGGGGCAATTTGGTGCTGGCGCTATGTTGGGGAACTTCGGCATTTTGGAAGCCGTGCGTGATGGCAATTCCGCTGCGGAACAGGCCCTTGCAAAACTCGGCTTGAAACCCACCACGCGCAAGGTTGAAGAGCCGTCCGTGAGTGAAGAGCATCCATATGCCATCGAGCCAAAATGGGTGCTGAACGCGACCGATAAAAAAGCGTTCATCGATTTCCAGAATGATGTGACGTTGAGTGATGTCAAGCAGGCACATCAGGAAGGTTATCTGTCGGTAGAGCATTTGAAACGCTACACCACAATGGGCATGGGCACCGACCAGGGCAAGACCTCAAACATGAACGCGCTGGCCATCATGGCCGGCTTGCGCGGCATGGCCATTCAGGACACCGGCACCACCACCTTCCGTCCACCCTTCGCGCCGCTATCGATTGGGGCCATCGCAGGTCGGAGTGTCGGCAAACACTTCCGCCCCACGCGAAGGTCGCCATTGCACGCATGGCATGAAAATAATGGCGCAACCTTTATCGAAGCGGGCCTTTGGCAGCGTGCCTGGTACTACAACTGGGCAGGCTCAACACCTGAAAGTGCTTACATCAAAGAGATGCAGGTTGTGCGCAGCAATGTCGGCATCGCCGATGTTTCAACCCTCGGAAAAATCGACGTGCAGGGGCCCGATGCGGCAGAGTTCCTGAACAGGGTCTATGTAAATGGTTTTGCAAAGCTGCCCATCGGCAAAGCCCGCTATGGCGTGATGTTGAATGATGATGGCATCGTGCTGGACGACGGCACCACTTCGCGCATTTCGGAAACGCAATACTACTTGACCACCACAACCGCCCAAGCGGGAGAGGTCATGTCGTGGTTGGAATATCTGCTGCAATGTCATTGGACGGACCTCGACGTGCATGTGGCATCATTGACAGATGAATGGGGTGGCATGGCTGTTTCGGGTCCAAACTCCCGTGAGGCCTTGGCGCTGGCTTTCCCTGATGAGGATATGTCGAACGAAGCCTTGCCTTACATGGGTGTGAAAGACATCACGTTCGGCGGTTCCACCGTGCGACTGTTGAGGCTGTCGTTCTCCGGCGAACTGGCCTACGAAGTCCATTGTCCTGCGAATTACACCATCAGTCTGTGGGAACACATCATGAAAGCGGCTGCTTCACTGGATATCAAACCCTACGGGCTTGAAGCACTCGCCAGCCTGCGCATCGAAAAGGGCCATGTGGCAGGTCTCGAACTTGATCATCGCAACACGCTGGATGATCTGGGCTTGGGCAAAATGGCTTCGACGCAAAAAGATTACATTGGTCGCGCGCTGCGACAACGGGAAAACCTGCAAGCACCAGATCGCTGGTGCCTTGTTGGTTTGGAACTTATGGAACCCGATAAAAAAATCCGCGGTGGCGCAATTTTGTTTGCTGCCAACGACGAAATCAAAGGCCATGGTCGAGGTTACATCACATCGGTGACGTGGTCCGTTGAGTTGAACAAGTTCATCGCTTTGGGGCTTTTCAGCGGTGGCTTGAAACATGAGGGCGAAGTCATCATCGCAGCTTTCCCGATCAGGAATGAGCAAGTGCGATTGAAAATCGTCTCACCTCATTTCATCGACAAGGAAGGAGCGCGACTCAATGCTTGACGCTCTCTCACCTTTGGGTGCCGATGCACGGTTCGAACGCGAAGGTGTGACGTTGACAGAAGCTCCGCACTTCATCCTCACACAAGTCGCAGGCGATGAGAAGGTGATGAAAAAAGCCTTTGGTAAACTGCCGGCAAAAGTGGGCGCAGCACTGGCAAACGATAACCGCAATATTTTCCGCATTGGCCCAAAACAGTTTTGGTTTGTAGGCGATACAATTGAAGCGAGCGAAGGCGTTTACGTCACACCACTTTCATCCGGTCGCACCCGTATCGCACTTGTAGGCGTTCGTGCACGTGCCATTCTTGCCAGCTGCGCCGTCATCGATTTTGAGGCCTCGCAATTCAAGCCCGGGCATTTTGTGTTGACTGGAATTCACCACACACCTGTTCTGATTCATTGTATTGAGAATGACAGCTTTCACATTTTCGTACTCCGTACCTTTGCTCTAAATGTGTGGGAGTGGCTTTGCGATGTGGCAGAAGGATTGGGAGATTAAACATGCGCGATATTCTCGACCTCGAACGTTACCCAATGGATAAAATCGGTTCGCCGCAATGGATGGCGCTGGTGGATCGCTGCAAAGCTGATTTGGCCCGCGACGGTATGTTTAATCTTGAAGAGCTGATGCGCCCTGAAGCACTCACCCAGTGCCTCGATGAAGTAAAACCCATCATCAATACATTGTCGTTCACCCATACCCGTGAGCACAATATTTATTTCTTGAAGTCTATTCCGGGCTTGCCCGAAGATCATCCCGCATTGACCAGAACCAAGACCATCAATCATACCGTCTGCGCCGACCAGATTCCCCACAGCGTCGTCATGTATATCTACGAATGGGCACCGCTCATTGTGTTCATCGCGGCGACCATGGAAAAGTCAGCGCTTTATCCCATGCGCGACTGGCTGGCCCGCGCCAACGTCATGGCCTATCGCGATGGGGAAGCCCTGAACTGGCATTTCGACCGCAGCGAATTCACCACGACATTATTGTTGCAAGCACCCGACCAAGGCGGCGAGTTTGTGTATCGCTCTGACCTGCGCACCGCCGATGACCCGAACTACGACGGTGTCGCAAAGTTGCTGCGCGGCCAAGATCCGGACGTGAAGACCATGAACGTGTCCCCTGGAACCCTCAACGTTTTCAAGGGCCGCAACACCGCCCACAAAGTGAATACCGTGAAGGGCCCGAAAGAACGCATCATCTCGGTATTCACATACTACGACAAACCCGGAGTCATGTTCACACGGGAA
Organism: Hyphomicrobiales bacterium; assembly: GCA_031421835.1. GTDB lineage: Bacteria > Pseudomonadota > Alphaproteobacteria > Rhizobiales > Aestuariivirgaceae > Aestuariivirga. The sequence goes on from JANOPL010000005.1 coordinate 41,537, forward strand.
GAGCAGATAGGTTTCTATGGGCGGACGAGTTAGCTCCGCATCCGCTTACCCTCTGGATCAAACGGTGGCTCATTGATAATCGTTGCTTTCCGCATCTCGCCAATGATTTCAATCTCGAAACCGGTCTCACCAACTAACTCCTTCGGCACATAGCCCTGCGCCATCGACTTATCGACATAGTGGGCATAGCCGCCGGACGTGACCCAGCCCACCACTTTGCCCTTGTGCCAGATCGGTTCATCGCCCAGCACATCAGCATCCGTGGCATCGACCGTCATTGATACCCGGCGCAATTTGCCACCTGTGCGGTTTTCTTCCATTGCAGCATCCCGGCCGATGAAGTCGTTCTTGGTCAGATCAATGAAACGGTCCATGCCCGCTTCGAACGGTCCGTAAATTGGGCGCAACTCGCGATACCATGTGGGGAAGTTTTTCTCGAGGCGCATCGCCAGCAAAGCGCGCATACCGAAATGTACAATGCCGTGCGGCTCACCCGCTTTCATGATCGCCACATAGAGGCGTCGTTGATATTCCGGCGCCACCCAAATTTCATAACCCAAGTCGCCGGTGTAAGTGACACGGTTGACGAGAGCCCGGACATTGCCCACGTCCATAGCGCGGTGATCCATGAATTTGAAGGCGGCATTTGACACATCATCATCCGTCATGGCCTGCAACACGTCACGCGACTTCGGCCCCGCAATTGAAAGGCCCACCAGCCCCATGTCCAAGCGGTCGATTTTAACAGAACCATCCGCAGGCTGATGCGTTTCAAACCAGCGCATATGATATTTTTGTGCCTGCGAGGACCCCCACATATAAAAACTCTCGTCACCGGACTTGGCGATTGTGAAATCCCCAATCAACTTGCCCGCAGGATTCAACATTGGCGTCAAAATGATGCGGCCCGTCTTTGGCATTTTGTTTGTCATCATGCGCGACAGGAAGGCCTCGGCGCCCGAACCCGTGAAGCGATACTTCGCGAAGTTGGCAATCTCGGTTACACCAACACCATTGCGCGTGCCTAACACTTCAGCCTTCACATGGGGGAAGTCATTTGAGCGCCGCCATGACACAACGTCTTTAGCTTCCACACCCCTCGGCGCGTACCACAACGGCGTTTCCATCGCCCACGAGTCACCCATGACAGCGCCCTTCGCCATGAGTGTGTCATAAAGCGCCGTTGTTTGCTGCGGGCGGGCTGCTGGCAATTCTTCATTCGGAAAGCGGATGGAGAAACGCTTCGAATAATTCTCCCGTACTTTTTCGTTGGTGTAGGCCCGTGTGGCCCATTCGCCAAAGCGCGCCACGTCCATGGCCCATACATCAAAACCCGGGTCGCCATTCACCATCCATTGCGACAGTGCGAGGCCCACGCCACCGCCCTGGCTGAAGCCTGCCATGACCCCACAAGCACACCAGAAATTTCGAACACCCTGCACTGGCCCAACCAGTGGGTTGCCATCCGGCGTAAAGGTGAACGGCCCGTTGATAACCTTCTTGATGCCGGCACGACCCATGGCTGGAAAATGCTTGTAACCAAGTTCCAAATTTGGCTCGATCCGATCCAGATCGGGTTGCAAGAGTTCGCGGCCAAACTCCCACGGCGTTTGTTTCGGCTGCCAAGGTCGGCAGTCCTGCTCATACGTCCCCAGCACCAACCCGTTGCGTTCCTGCCGCATGTAAATCTCGGAACGGAAATCGATAATGTGCGAAACTTCCTTGCCGTGTTCCTTGTTGTAAGCAATCACTTCGGGCACATCGTCGGTCACCAGATACATGTGCTCCATCGCCAGCACCGGCAACTCAATGCCCACCATGCGGCCCACTTCGCGTGCCCACAACCCACCGCAATTCACCACATGCTCTGCGTGAATGTTGCCCTTGTCGGTAATCACATCCCACGATTGATCCTTGCGTTGATTAAGTTCCTGAACGCGTGTGCCCTGGTATATTTCAGCACCCCCGATGCGGGCTGATTTGGCATAGGCATGGGTGGTGCCTTCCGGATCAAGATTGCCATCAGCAGCATCCAGCATCGCTCCGTAAAAATACTTTTCCTCAAACAGCGGGTTGAGTTTCTTGGCCTCCGACAACGTGAGCAGTTCAGTTTCAAGCCCCAGATAACGCGACCGCGCATGGGCCATTTTCAACCAGTCCATACG
>JANOPL010000006.1:0-3531 GCA_031421835.1 Hyphomicrobiales bacterium
AGCCAAAGGCAACGGTTTTGACATCAAGATTTTGCGCAAGGTGATTTCATTGCGCAAGAAAGATGCAAATGAGCGGCAAGAAGAAGAGTCGATGATTGATGTGTATTTGGCCGCACTGGGCATGGCGGTGACGGCTGAGGCAGCGGAGTAATCTCCCCAGAAAGTTTCGCCACCAAATAGAAAATAAGGAGATTGGACAGGTATCGTCCAATCTCCAGTATTTGCAGAGCCAACGATAGTATACAGCAGTCGCTTATTTCGAACACTTGTTAAAATCTGCGCGATTAGACGCACAGAAATTTGCACCGCCACGAACGGCTGCGCCGTTGAATTTTGCAGTGACGACCTTAGACTTGGTGATTGTCAAGCGGGTGTTTGGGCAGTTCGAAGCGGCAGCTTGTTCGCAAGCCTTCATTGAGGCTGCAGCCGATTCTTCTTTGTTGCAGGTTTTTGTGCCGTTGCACTTCGAATAGGATTCTTTCTCTTTACCGGGGCAGGCCGTACGCGTGACAGTCACAACGCAAGCAGCCTGTGCTGCAACTGACATGGCCATGAAGCATGCTGCGGCAAGTGTAATTTTACGAATGTTCATTTGATTCTCTCCGTTCAATTGATCCAGCCAGAACCCCATCTGGTCTAGCGGTGTGAGCGTTTCGCAGCGAACTGTAACGGTCAGGTGACGTATTCATGACGGCATAACGCCGAAGTTTATTTTCCCACAGTTTTGTTTTTAAGTCGTGCGAAAGAGTTGAGCCGTCACACGGTTGTTAACAAATCGTTAAAGTCGACGGCAATTGAAGTGGCGCGCGACAGACTGCGTAGTGCCACCTATTCACTCGAAGGGGACGGGGGCTCTCAAACTCAACGTTTGTTTTGGGAGAAAAAACAAAATGAAGACGACGATCAAAACAGTAATTCTTGCTTCTGCGGCGTTTGTGGCGGTGTCATACAACGCCCACGCTGAATCGCTGGTGGACTTGAAGACGATTATTGAATCACTTTCAAAGCGCGACGTGGTGACGCAAACGTCGTTGGGTATTCCAACTGGATTCAAGATTTATCCTGCCGCAGATGCATCAGCAGAAGAAGCCGTGGAAGAACCATTCGTGGAAGTGAAAACATCGGGCTTCATTAAAACTGGTTATATTTACAGCGAAATCAAAGATGGCTCACCAGCGGACAATAGCAGCGACATTGACGTCGAAGCGGGACTGACCGTGAAAGCCTCCGTCCAATCCCCAGCGGGCGAAATTGGCGTGACTGTTCAGTCCAAATGGGACATCGCTGAAAGTACCACGAATTTTGCTTCAATCGCGCTGAGAGACGATGGCATCGTCGGGTTCTGGCAGTTTGCCGATACCATGAAATTTGAGATGGGCCGTGGAAATGCCGGACGTCTTGAAAACGGTATTCTGAAAAACACGAGACGCATCTGGACGATTGCCGATCGCCGCGTGCGTGCTGAAAACGCTGGTAATGGTTTCTTTGACAGAGACGCTTATAACGGTTTTCTGGGTCTCGCTTACGCCAGCGGGCCACTCACATTTAACATGCGCTTACATGATGCAACACGTGGCGTAACTGGTGCGCTGGGTTCCGATGACGATGCGATGGGTGCAAGCTCCAGGGCAACGTTTTCATCTGATATGATCAATTTTGAAGCTGTTGGCGGCTATTGGGGCCAAAGTAATGCCAAGAATCTGGCAAGGACAAGTCAAACCGGCGTTAAGTGGTTGGCAGGTGTGGGAACTGAACTCAATTTTATTCCTGGACTTCCCGTTAGCATCGGCGGCCAGTTGGGGGAGCTTCACAACGGCGCTGAGCAAATGAATGTCTCTGCATCATTTGGTTTTGCTTTAACTGACAATATCTCCGCAGGTTTCGGCGCGGGTATGAAGAAAGTTAAAAGCTCTCCAACCCTTGCAGATAATCGTACAGAAAAAGTCATCAATGGTGGGATATACTACACGCCGATGTCGCAATTGATCATCGGTCTGGAAGGTGATTGGCTGGATGATGGCAGGCCTTCCGCCACCACGAATGATGGCCTTACGGGTGCCGTCGTTACACGGTTCAGTTTCTAAATTCAGCACGAGTACTTAATCGCGAAGCTTGCAGTTTTGCCGCAGGCTTCGCGTATCCACCATCAAAATCAAACAAAAACCTTTGTCATTCACACACGGAGACTCATTCAATGAAACGCCTGTTGCTCGTTGCATCACTGTTTGCCTTGGCGGCTTCGCCAAGTTTTGCCCGCGAAGAGATTCGCATCGTAGGCTCGTCCACGGTTTATCCATTCGCAACTGCCGTTGCGGAATCATTTGCTAAGTCAACCGGATTAAAAACTCCGGTGATTGAGTCAACCGGCACCGGCGGCGGCATTAAACTGTTCTGCGAAGGCGTTGGCGAAGACAAGCCTGACTTTGTCAATGCTTCGCGCAAAATGAAGCGTGCGGAAATGGAAATATGCGTCAAGAATGGGGTCACTGAAGTTGTTGAGTTCAAGCTAGGCTTTGATGGTTTGGTCGTTGCCAGCGCAGTGGGCGCCCCGGATGTGAACTTCACGCGCAAGCAACTGTTTTTGGCGCTTGCAAAGCAGGTCCCGGACAAGGACGGAAAGTTGGTCGATAATCCGTACAAAATGTGGAACGAAATTGATCCTGCACTTCCCGCTGAAAAGATTGAAGTTCTCGGTCCCCCGCCAACCTCCGGCACGCGCGACAGCTTTGCAGAACTGATGCTGAGAGGAGGGGCGCGGGAATTCGAAACATTAGCAGCACTTGAAGGCACGGATGTTGCTGCCTTCGACCTCGTTTGGAAAACACTCCGCACCGATGGCGCTTATGTTGAAGCTGGTGAAAACGACAATCTGATAATTCAGAAGCTCACTGCCAATTCGAAAGCCTTTGGTATTTTTGGCTATTCTTTCCTCTCTTCCAACGAAGGCAAGATCAAGGGTGCGGCCATTGACGGCGACAAGCCAGAATATGACCAGATTGCCAACGGCAACTACAAGGGCGGTCGACTCCTTTACATCTATGCAAAGAAGGCTCACCTCGGCGTCGTCCCAGGTATGCTCGAATATCTTACCGAGTTCACGTCACAACGCGCGATTGGCGAAGATGGATATCTCGCTGACAAGGGTCTTGTTTCACTCAAGACTTGTGATGCTGAGTGGAGCGCCCTATCGGTTGATAGCTTGCCGAACTTGGATATTGACACCCTCAAGTAAAAAGCACCTCTAGCGACGGGGGCCCGTGTTGACGTTACGGGACGTTTTCTGGAGAAATTCGTGCTGAAAACAACAAATATCAACGCTGCAACTGCAAGGTTGTGGCGTTTTTTCTTGAAAATAAATTTCTGCTTTTACGTCTACGGCATGCCTTTAGTCGAATGGAAAGCCAAATACCAGGTTGAGGCATCGCCCGGCCAACAGCAGAAATTTGCCGCCGAAACGGCCAAGCCAAAATCACATTAAGGAATTTATACCATGGCAGATCAAGTCAAAACCAGCTTCGCCCACGGCCAATT
>JANOPL010000007.1:0-6484 GCA_031421835.1 Hyphomicrobiales bacterium
CCCCGGCCCCTCCCCGAGCAAGCTCAGGGAGGGGTGAGATCATCACTTCACCCCTACCCGCTCTGCGGGGAGGGGCCGGGGGTGGGGACTTAGAACGCTGATTAAACCTCCCAATCAACAACCGTAATGCCATCAACACCACCCACAGCGGCAGCCACAATCATCGCGCCAACGTGTCGGTGCTCCGGATGGGGCAGATAGGCATCACGCGACGCGGCATCGCGAAAATCAACAGTGAAACCATGGGTGTTCCCCCGCTGCAAACCTTCCGGGCTTGTATCAGCACAAGCAGTGATAGCGATGATGCCGGGGATTTTATCCTGCAGGGCTTTGAGAGCCGAGAAGATTTTCGATGTGTCTGCATCAGGTTTGAAGCGGACGAGAACGACGTGGCGGATCATTTCTTGAAGCCCCTATCTGCATTCCTTGCCATGGCAGCTACGTTATTCATGATCCGATCCAAATGTTCCCCCATGAGTACGCCAAATTCTGCTGGCCGCTCTCTTGAGTCGAGCATTGAACCCTTCAACGCATCTTTTAGAAGATTGACAGCTTCACTAGGCAATCCACCATTTGCTTGCGCGTGATTCACTGACCATATCATGGCGATTGAACCTAGAATATGTTCATAGGCATGTAATCGGGCAAGATCGTCTAATTCGTTATTGATTGATTTTTTCATCACGGCGTCACCTCAATCCGCTCCACACCTTTCGGTGCGCTCACGCCCTTCCAGATCGCGTTCGCTACGTGCACGGGTGCATTGGGTTTTCGGGCCACGAAATCACCATCACCTGCTTTGGCCCGCATGTCGCCTTGCTCCCAGGCCACTTTGCCACGGGAGATGACCGTGCGGGGAATGCCTGTGCAGTGGTAGCCTTCAAACACGCTGTAGCCCGATCGGCTTTGTTGCTTGGCGGCCTTGATGGTCTTGGTGCCGTTCGGGTCCCAGATCACAATGTCGGCATCGGCACCTGTGCGGATCACACCTTTTTGCGGATACATGTTGAGAATGCGCGCAATGTTTGTCGACGTGGCTGCTACGAATTCTTCCTTGGTCAAGCGCCCGGTGTTGACGCCGGCCGTCCACAACACGGGCATACGGTCTTCAAGGCCGCCGGTGCCGTTTGGAATTTGGGTGAAGTTTTTGGCTCCCATGCGCTTTTGCTTTTTTGTAAAGGTGGCGTGGTCAGTTGCAACAACGGAGAGCGTGCCGGACTGCAAGCCTGCCCAGAGTGAGTCTTGATGTTTCTTGTTGCGAAAGGGTGGGCTCATGACGCGGCCTGCGGCATAGTCCCAATCCTTGTTTTGATATTCTGAATCATCCAGCACAAGAAACTGGATTAGCGGCTCACCATAGACCCGCTGCCCCGCCTGCTTGGCACGGCGAATGGCGTCGTGGGTTTCCTCGCAAGACACATGCACGATGTAGAGCGGTGTGCCCGCCATATTGGCAATCATGATGGCGCGGTTTGCCGCCTCGCCTTCGACTTCGGGAGGGCGGGAGTATGAATGTCCCTCGGGCCCTGTGACGCCACGCGCCAGCAAGTCGGCCTGCATCCGAGCAACGACATCGCCGTTTTCGGCATGCACCAGTGGCAACGCACCCAACTGGGCGCAGCGCTTGAAGGAGTTGTAAAGCTCATCATCATTGACCATCAGCGCGCCCTTATAGGCCATGAAATGTTTGAAGCTGTTGATGCCGTAGGTTTTGACAACGGTTTCCATTTCATCATGGATCATCGGCGACCATTGGGTGACCGCCATATGGAAAGAGTAATCAGCGACAGCCTTCTCACTTTTATGTCGCCAAGCCTGATAGGCCTTCAACATGGATTCGCCGGGGGCCGGTAAACAGAAATCCACCGTCATGGTGGTGCCGCCAGCAAGGGCCGCCATGGTGCCTGATTCAAAATCATCGGCCGTGGTGGTGCTCATGAAGGGCATGTCCATATGGGTGTGGGGGTCAATGCCGCCCGGCATGACATAGCAGCCACCTGCATCAATCACTGTATCGCCCGTGAGGCCTGATCCCACGGCAATGATCTTTCCGTCTTTGATCAACACATCGGCGCGTTCTGACACATCAGCATTCACAACAGTTCCGCCGCGGATGAGAGTGGTGGTCATGGGGTTACTCCTATTTGGCAACGAGAGATTTAATCAGAGGGTGAGGTTCTGCAAGAAACGGATTGATGACGGTGACACCGCGCCAGCGAAAACCATGTTGCATGTCTTCAGAGAGCAGCACTTGCGCTCCAGATTCCTCGGCGCAGGCGAGAATGATTGCATCAAAAACCTGCAAACCATGCGTCGAAATCACTTCGATGGCGGCGGTCATTACTGTCACCGTGACTGCTTGTGACACATAATTCGAAAGCCAAAAATGCGCTCGCTCACCAGCATCCGCTCGCGACATTTTTGCACGATTGATCAGCCAGTATAAAGTTTCAGAAACGGATTGAACCGGAACCACCAACTGATCTGGTTCAATTTCAGTGAGAATATCTTGGGCAATGGTATTCCGACGATCTTCCGTGAGACCTTCAGAATAAATCATGATGTTGCTGTCGAGCGCAACTTTCATGGGAATAGATCGTCGTAAATTTCTTCGCGCGTGCCACGCTTCAGGCCGGGAATTGGCTTGGTCGATCTCAGAAGAGCGAGATGTTCTTGTTTGGCTCGCTTCATATCTTCCAGCGTTCTTTTCGCGGGAATAATTGAGGCGACTATTTTACCATGCTTGGTGATATTGACTGAATCGCCATTTTCCACCTGTTCCAGCAATTTTGAAAAGTCGCGGTTGGCTTCGGTGGCTGTGATCATTCGCATGGCGAAACTCCAAAAGTAGTGAATTACCTACTTATATCTCAGGGCGTGAAAAGTCAAGAAATGGACAACCCCCTCCGTCGTTTCGGGAGGGGGTCAGACGTGTTACATACCCTTGGCCATGTCCGTTACAGCTGATGACCATGCTCCTTCTGGGGCTTTGGTGATCACCGGGGCTTCGCCGCCTGAGGCCAGCAGTGTTGCGACCGTGCGATCAGCAGCGGCCACATCCAATGAACCATCGGAACCTTCGGTAAGCTTTGAGATTTCGCCCATCATGCGCTTCTGGTGATCAATCGCGGCTGCACCCGTTGCGTCAGCATCGACAACAATTTGCGCGGCTTCGTCGTTGTTGGCGCGGGCATAGTCCCAGCCCTTCATCGACGCCTTCACGAAGGTTGCCATGGTTTTGACGAATGCCGGATCCTTCAACTTGTCTTCCATGACATAGAGACCGTCTTCCAATGTGGCCACGCCCTGATCTTCATATTTGAAGGTCACGAGTTGGTCAGCTGGAATGCCGGCATCAATCACCTGCCAATACTCATTGTAGGTCATGGTGGACACGCAGTCGGCCTGCTTTTGAATGAGAGGGTCAACGTTGAAGCCTTGCTTGATCACTTTCACGCCACCGGCTGAACCATCGGTCTTGTAGCCGAGCTTCGACATCCAGGACATGAAGGGATATTCATTGCCGAAGAACCAGACACCAAGTGTTTTGTCTTTGAAATCGGTGGGTGCCTTGATGCCGGTTTCGGCCCTGCAGGTCAGCATCATGCCGGACTTTTTGAAAGGTTGCGCGATGTTGACAACGGCCTGGCCTTTTTCACGGGTGGCAAGGGCCGATGGCATCCAGTCCACCACCACATCAGCGCCACCACCGGCAAGCACTTGCTGTGGGTTGATGTCCGGGCCACCGGGTTTGATTTCGACTTCAAGGCCCGCTTCTTTGTAGAAGCCTTTGGCTTGCGCCACCATGTAGCCCGCGAATTGGGCTTGCGTGACCCACTTCAACTGCAGTGTTACTTTTTCTGCCATTGCAGCGCCGGATGTGGCGAGCAAAGCAGCGGCTGCGGCCAGTAGATATTTTTTCATGCGTAGTCTCCCTGTTTTCAAGTTTACAATTACACGTCTCACGTTCGGTAAGACGGATGCCAGAATGTGATTTTGCGCTCAGCCAGAACCAAGAGTCCATAGAACACTGAGCCCGTGACCGCCGCCATTGCTATTTCCGCCCAGACCAAGTCCAGGCTTTGGCTGCCGGAGCCGGTTTGAATGCGAAAGCCCATGCCAGCGATCCGCGTCCCAAAAAACTCAGCGACGATGGCACCGATCATGGCCAGTGTCGAATTGATCTTCAGGGCATTGAAAATGAAAGGCATGGCAGCGGGCAGGCGCAGGGATGTCAGCGACTGGCCCCAGGACGCGCCATAGCTGCGCATCAAATCCCGCTCCAAATGAGACGAGGCTTCAAGGCCTGCGAGTGCGTTGATCAGCATCGGAAAGAAGGTCATGATCACAACGACAGCGATATTTGGGGCAACACCCACGCCAAACCACATCACCATGATGGGGGCCACACCCACCAGCGGCAACACCGAGAAGAAATTTCCAACAGGAAGGAGTCCGCGTTTCAGGAAATCAAAGCGGTCACACAACAAAGCGACGAGAAGCCCTGCACCACACCCGATCAACCAGCCGGGAACAACAGCCTGTATCACCGTCATGAAAAAGTCGAGACGAAGGGTGGGCACTTCACTGATAAGGCGTTGCCATATGACTGAGGGTGCGGGCAGAAGAATGGGAGAGATCGGAATGGTGCGACACGCCAGTTCCCACAGACTGAGAATTGCCAAACCCAGAATGGCGGGAGCAAAGAGATCGCGCAAATTCTTCATGCGGGCTTTGCTCCCATGCGCATCAAGGTTTTGCGTTCAGCAAAACCAACGAGCCAAACGAGTAAAGCTGCCATGACGGAGGCTGCAACGAGTGCTCCCCAGATCATCAGCGTGAGACCGTTGTAAGATCCTACCAACAAGCGCGCACCGATGCCTGCGACCGCTCCTGTTGGAAGTTCACCAACGATAGCTCCGGTCAGCGCGATGGCGATGGCCACCTTCAATGACGTGAAGAGATAGGGCACGGACGCGGGCAAACGCAGCTTCCACAGAATTTCAGATTGAGAGGCATTGTAGGTGCGCATGAGGTCGCGGTGGATCACGTCAGGTGAGGTTAGGCCCTTGACCATGCCGATGGTGACGGGAAAGAAACAGAGATACATCGAAATCAGCGATTTCGGCAGAAGCCCGGTGAGGCCCATGGACCCCAGCACCACAATGATCATCGGGGCAATCGCCAGAATCGGAATGGTCTGTGAGGCAATGATCCACGGCATTAAAGCCTTTGATAGAATTTTCGAATGCACAATCAGAACCGCAAGCACGATGCCCAGCAACACGCCCAAGGCAAAACCGAGCAGCGTTGAAGACAGCGTGATCCAGCAGTGATAGAGCAGGGACTTCACTTTCCACGGCGCGATCATGAACACCGTGTTCCAGAGTTCCGCCACAATTTGGTGCGGCGCTGGAATGACGGGGCGTGTGTGGTTCCAAGATTCTTGTAGAGTTGCTGCAACACCACCGCCTGCTGCGTTGATTTTTGCTTCGGCAATAACAGCATTCAAGGGAATGCAGGCGAGATACCAAACCACAAGCAACACGATGCACACCGTCAAAACGGGAATTGTATTTCGTTTGCTGCCAGGCTCAGTCTTCATAACTGTGTCCTGCTCTTAAGCCTTCCCTTACGCGTTGGGCCACCTTCAGAAATTCCGGCGTCTCACGAATGTCCAAAGTCCGATTGCGCGGAAAGTTGGTTTCGATCACATCGATAATGCGGCCGGGGCGCGGGCTCATCACCACGATCCTGGTGGAGAGAAACACTGCCTCAGGAATCGAGTGGGTGACAAACACGACGGTCTTCTTTGTGCGATCCCACAGTTCCAGCAATTGTTGGTTCAATTTATCACGCACGATTTCATCCAGTGCACCAAACGGCTCGTCCATCAGCAATAGCTTGGGATTAAAAGCAAGCGCGCGCGCGATCGACACGCGCTGCTGCATGCCGCCAGAGAGCTGCCATGGAAATTTCTTTTCGAAGCCACCCAAGTTCACCAATTCAATATTGCGCCGAACGTGTGCAGCAGCATCGCCAATTGCTATGATCTCTAAAGGCAGAGCCACGTTGCGTTCCACCGTGCGCCAGGGAAATAATCCCGGTGCCTGGAACACGTAGCCATAGGCGCGTGACAGTCTGGCCTGCTCCGGTGTCATGGCATTGACCACAATCGAGCCAGATGTGGCTTGTTCCAAATCAGCGATCACCCGCAGCAACGTTGTTTTGCCACAGCCTGAGGGGCCGATAAAGGATACGAAATCCCCATCTTCAACCTTGAGGTTTACACCGGAAAGCGCATAAACAGGCCCGTCAGCCGTGCTGAAGGTCAAGCTCAAATCCTTGGCATCAATCACAGCCGCCAATGCCAACTCCCCTAGATCAACCAGACTTTTGACAAAATCGTCAAAAGTCTGGAAAGTTGATCGAAAATGTAAACCTGAAGCGATTTTGACTTTTCCAAGAAAAGTCAAAACTCCGT
>JANOPL010000008.1:0-3944 GCA_031421835.1 Hyphomicrobiales bacterium
CTAAGTTTTCCAGCACAATGGCACCGGCTGTTTGGGCCATGGCTTCGACCAGCAGAACACCCGGAAACACGGGTTTGCCCGGAAAGTGACCTTGGAAAAACGGCTCGTTGATGGTGACGTTTTTGATAGCTGTTCCACTGCCTTCCCCGTCAACATTGATCAGTCTGTCGATCAACAGAAACGGATAGCGATGCGGCAGCAGTTTCATGATCCGATTGATATCGAGGGTTTTCAGTTGCGGCGATGCTTGATCCGTCATGATGTGCTTTCAAAGAAAAAGGCGGGAAAGTCCCGCCCCTTGTAGCTGATTGTTTGGAAATTTCTAGAAGCGTGTGCCGACCGAGAAGCGGAAAATCTCTTTTTCGTCGAAGTCCTGTTTCAGGAGTGGATAGGCCGCTTCAAAGCGCAATGGTCCGAAAGGAGATTGCCACACGACACCCGCACCGATAGAGGCGCGAAGGCCCATTTTGTCGAGGACTGTGCAAGGGCCTGTGTAGCCTGCTGAACCAGCGCAATTGGCACCACCGTTCGGAACCGACAACTCGTCAGTTCCAAACACGGTTCCGAAATCTGTGAACGCGGCCCCTTCAATGCCCCAAGCTTCAGGCAGGCCCAATGGAAAGCTCACCTCGAGGGTACCGATGGCATAGCTTTGTGCACCAATCGAATCCCGACCACCACTGTTGCCAACTTGCTTGGGTCCTACACCCGCTTGGGCAAAACCACGGAAACTGTCAGCGCCTTTGAAAAAACGATCCTGCAAGGGAATGTCCCTGCTGCCGAAGCCCTCTTGATGGCCTGCATTGCCCTCAATTTTGAGGACGAGTTTTTCGTCAAGCATCGGTACGAAGTACCATGCGCGGGCTTCGACGGAACCATACTGCGTCGTGCCACCCAGTCCTGCCACTTCGGTTTCAAGCTGAGCCCGCAAGCCATTTGTCGGGCGTGACGGGTTGTCGAGGTCGTCATAGGTGTAAGTTGCAGAAATCGCCGATTTCCAATCGACACCAGCTTGCGAAATGATCGCCGGCGATGAAGACGCAATGTCCACATCACCTGTCTTGCGACGGGCTATCAAATATTTGAAATTCAGCGATGAAAATTCATCCAGACTGAACCCTGTGCGCAATGCGCCACCAATCTGTTCTGAACTGAAAGATGAACTGGACTGGTTGTCTACACGCAAGGCAAACAAGTCTATACCCGCCGAAATCGGCATGCCCATGAAATATGGTTCGGTGAAGCTGAAATCCACCTGCTGCTTTTTGAAACTCAAAGCCGTATTCAGTTTGACATCGTAGCCACGGCCAAACAGGTTACGCTCCTGCACGCCGACCTGGCCGACGACCGTTTCAGTGGATGAGTAACCAACTGAGAATGTCAGCGATCCCGTCGCTTTTTCGGCCACTTCAACCACCAATATCACTTTGTCGGCAGCCGAGCCTTCTTCTTCGCGGAAATCCACTGCGGTAAAGAAATCAAGTGCTGTCAGTCTGCGGCGCGCGCGCTCAATCAACGTGCGGTTAAAGGCGTCGCCTTCGAAAATACGCAGTTCCCTCCGAATGACTTCATCAAGTGTGCGGGTGTTACCCACAATGTCGATGCGCTCAACGTAAGTGCGGGGCCCCTCGGTGATGTCGTAAACCAGACTGATGGTGGCTTGGTCAGGGTTGCGATCAACTTTCGGTTCAACTTTCGCAAAAACGAAACCTTGGTTCGATGCTTCGAGGGTGAGACGTTCTACGGTCTTGTCAACTTTTGACGCGTTGTATGTATCGCCAACGCCGGTTGTGACTTTGCGCTTCAACTGTTCAGGGTCGAGGTTGTTTTCACCAACATTGATAGCGACGTCAGCGATTGAATAGCGTGGACCTTCGTTCACGACAAAATCGATAATGAAACTCTCGCCATCATCGGTCAAACGACCGTCAGCGGACACCACTTCGATATCGGCGAAACCATTTTTCAAATAGTAGCGCCGCAGCAATTCTTTATCCAATTCCAAACGGTCGGAATCATACGTTGTGTTGCGCAGGAAGAAAAAAAGTTTGGACCTGATCTTTGTCGCGATGACGTCCTGCAAGTCGCCGTCATCAAAAGCATTGTTGCCTGAGAAATTGATCGCCGTGACGTGGGTTTTACCGCCCTCAGTCACTTCAAAAACGAGGTTTACGCGATTTTCCGGCAAACGAATAAGTTTTGGTGCAACACGAACATTGTAAAAGCCCTGTTTTTCATAAACAGAAAGAATGCGCTGCGTATCGCTGGCAACACGCGCTTTTGTATAAATCATGCGTTCGCGGACTTCGACTTCCTTGAGAAGCGTTTCGTCGTCGACTTCCTCGTTGCCTTCGAAGTTTACAATATTTATCAAGGGGTTTTCAGACACGGTAATAACCACCGTACCTCCGCGCTGGGCCACTGAAACGTCACGGAACAGGCCAGACTGGAACAGGGCTTTAATGGTTTCATCAATGCTAGCAGCGCTTGCGTTGGAACCCACCGTAATGCTGGTGTAAGACAAGACTGTTTCGTTCTCAACGCGTTGATTGCCGTTGATTTGGATGTCAGTTACGGTTGCAGCCATGGCTGGACGCACAAAAGTGCCGGGCATGACCAAGTCGCCAAGCGTGAGCATGCATAACATAACCCAACTCAATACTAAAATTCGACTACGCATCAATCCGCTACTCTCAATTCCCCGAATGCCGCCCCTCCTGGCAAATCACGCCAGACCAGCGTCTTTTAGCCAGTTTGAACCCACATGCAAATGAAACATCTGGGCTTTTTCGTGATTTTTTATCAGGAACCAAACACATTTGACAGCCGTCCAGCGTCGTTGAACAATCCCAACAGCATCAGCATGACCACGCACGAAAATCCGATCCGGAAGCCCCATTCCTGGGCTGTAGGCCCCAGTGGTTTGCCGCGGATGGCTTCAAGTGCGTAGAATACCAGGTGACCACCATCCAACATTGGGATTGGGAAGAGGTTAACAATACCAATTGATACGCTTAAAAACGCAATAAAAAACATGAAGTTTGCGAAACCACCCGACGCCGCATCGCCCGCACCTTTGCCGATGCTCACTGCCCCGCCAATCTGTTTGATGCTCTGTTCGCCAATAATAATCTTGCCAAGAAACTTGAAGGTAAGCTCGATGACATGCCATGTTCGCTCCGCACCAATAACCAAGGCCGTGTGTGGAGGGTATTTCTGATAAAGTGGTTCGTCAGCGGCTGGTTGATGGCGGACGCCAAGCTGGCCCACTTTCATGGACCCACCGAAGTTGTCTTTGACCTCTTTTGCCTGTGGCGTAATTTGCAAACTCAAATCACTGCCGCCGCGTTCAATCACCACGGTGAGTTCTTCACCCGGACGCAGAAAGACTTTCTCTTGAATCTGGCCGAAAGCTGTGACTCTTTCACCGGCGACGGACTTTACGAGGTCTCCCGGTTTGAGGCCTGCAGTTTCAGCAGCAGAGCCTGCAATCACTTCACTGACGATTGGCCGCATGTACGGCATGCCAACGAGTGTAAAAGTTGCAGCAAAAATGGCAATTGCAAGAAGAAAATTGGCAATCGGACCGGCGGCAACAATGGCCATGCGCTGCGGCACAGGCTGGGCATGTAAGCTGCCGGGGGAACTTCGCGCGGCATCATCCGTGCCGGTAACGCTCGCGGCGTTGGCGTCGCCTTCAAATTTGACGTAACCGCCGATGGGCCAAAGACAAATCTTCCAACGCGTGCCGTGGCGATCATTGAACCCGAATAACTCGCGGCCAAATCCAATGGAGAATGCGTCAACTTTCACGCCGCACAGCCTGGCAACGATAAAATGACCGAACTCATGGACGAAGATGATGACCAGCAACGCCGCGAGAAACGACAGAAAATAGAATCCCAAGGCGCCAAGAGAGCCAGCGCTAAAAAGTTCAATAAAAT
>JANOPL010000009.1:0-5374 GCA_031421835.1 Hyphomicrobiales bacterium
CGCCGAAGGAGCAACCGCCCCGGAAACTCTCAGGCAAAAAGGACCGCGTGGGTGATGAGTACACTCTGGAGAGCAGATAGCGAAAGCTAGCTCACCGAAGGAGAAAGCTGCTGGGTGTCGGAGTGACTCAGTGGTGAAAACTCTCAGGTTTCTGACAGAGGGGGCAAGTTTGCGGGCAATCGCGGGCTTGAACCTTGTTGTCAGGAGTGTGAATTGAGCGAAACCCTACATCGTACAGCGTTACACGACCAGCATGTTGCCTTGGGCGCCAAGATGGTGCCATTTGCAGGCTACGACATGCCCGTGCAATACCCCACCGGAGTTCTGACCGAACACAACTGGGCGCGCGAACACGCCGGTCTGTTTGACGTCTCGCACATGGGGCAATGTTCCGTCATCGCACCTGATTTTGACATTGCCTGCGCCGCGTTGGAAAAAATCGTTCCCGCCGATCTCCGCAGTCTTGTTCCCGGCCAGCAGCGCTATTCGCAATTGCTGAATGAAGCTGGCGGCATTCTTGATGACTTGATGATCACGCGCTCGGCTTCGAAATACGCTGGCTTTTACGTGGTGGTGAATGCAGGGCGCAAACTCGGCGACTATGCACATTTCATGGCCAACTTGCCGGATGTTGTGGAGTTGAAAATTTGGGATCATTTGTCCTTGCTGGCGCTGCAAGGGCCGAAAGCCGAAGCGGTATTGTCAGGTCTCGATGCCAAAGCTGCTGATATCGCCTTCATGCATTCGGCTCAACTTTCATTGGGCGGCATCGAAGCCCACGTGTCCCGCTCGGGCTATACCGGTGAAGATGGATTTGAAATTTCAGTCCCGTCAAAAGACGTTGTCAAAGTCTGGGAGCTAATGCTGGCAAACGATGCTGTGAAACCCATCGGTCTCGGTGCCCGCGACTCATTGCGCCTCGAAAGCGGCTTATGTCTCTATGGCCACGAACTTGATGAAACCACATCGCCCAACGAAGCGGGCCTGATGTGGTCCATTGCCAAACGCCGCCGCGAAGAAGGCGGTTTCATCGGTGCCACCCGTGTGCAATCCGAAATCAAGAACGGCACAAAACGTCAGCGTGTCGGCATCAAACCTGATGGTCGTGCACCGGCGCGCGAAGGCACTGTCATCCAGAACGCGGCCGGCCGCGAGATTGGCAAAATCACCTCCGGTGGCTTCGGCCCCATAGTGAATGGCCCTGTCGCCATGGGCTACGTTGAAACCGAATATGCCGTTGTAGGCACGCCACTTCTGCTGCTAGTGCGCGATAAGGCATTGCCCGCGAGCGTGGTCAAACTGCCGTTTGTACCGAATAGGTTTAAGCGATGAGGTTTGTTACTTCACATGCTTTGTCATTGCCGGACTTGTTCCGGCAATCCATCGCAATGCAAGCGGATTGCATCTCCGTGCGCAGCGCGCACGGCTTACGCTCCACTCCTGTTGAAAAATGGATTGCCGGAACAAGTCCGGCGATGACAAATTGATTGTTTAATTCAGAGGAATCTAAAATGAAAAAATACACGACTGAACACGAATGGCTCTCCGTCACAGGCGACATCGCCACAGTGGGCATTACCGAACATGCGCAACAACAGTTGGGCGATGTGGTGTTTGTTGACTTGCCAACGGTCGGCAAAAAAGTGGAGCAGGGCAAAGACGCCGCCGTCGTTGAAAGTGTGAAAGCCGCAAGCGATGTCTATGCGCCCATCACTGGCGAGATTGTGGAAGTGAACACCAAACTCACTGACAACCCCGCCATGGTCAACGAAGACGCAGAAGGTGCGGCCTGGTTCATGAAAATCAAGATCGCCGATCCGTCCCAACTCGAAAGCATGATGGACAAGGCCGCTTACGACAAGTTGGTGGGCTAACAGCATGACACGGCAGAGCCTCGCAGACCTCGAACCCGGTGCCAATTTCATCAACCGTCACATCGGCCCCAATGAGATCGAAACCAAACACATGTTGCGCGCCCTTGGCGCATCGTCGCTGGAAGATTTCATCGCCAATGTGGTGCCGGAAAAAATCCGCTCGAAACGACTGCTGGATTTGAAACCCGCGATGGCGGAGCGCACGGCGCTGTCTTATTTGCGCAAAGCCGCTGAACGCAACGACGTCTTCACCTCCATGATCGGCATGGGCTACTACGGCACCGTTACACCAAAAGTGATCCTCCGCAACATCCTCGAAAACCCGGGCTGGTACACGGCCTACACGCCCTACCAGGCCGAAGTCAGCCAAGGCCGCCTCGAAGCCTTGCTCAATTATCAGCAAATGGTCATGGACCTGACCGGACTCGACATCGCCAATGGTTCGCTGCTCGACGAAGCCACTGCCGCAGCCGAAGCCATGGGCATGGCGCGGCGCGTGTCCAAATCCCAAGCGAACGCCTTTTTTGTTGATGCTGACACCCATCCTCAAACCATTAGTGTTATCGAAACCCGCGCCAAGGGATTTGGCATTGACGTGATGATCGGCGATCCACTCAAAGATTTGGACGCCACAAAAGTATTCGCCGCCCTTTTGTCCTACCCCGGCTCATCTGGTGAAGTGCGTGATTTCCGTGGCGTCATCGCCAACCTGAAATCCACAGGCGCGTTGTCAATCATGGCCACGGATTTGCTGGCCTTGGCCTTGCTCACGCCGCCCGGCGAATTGGGTGCTGACGTGGCCGTCGGTTCCGCCCAGCGCTTTGGTGTACCCATGGGCTATGGCGGCCCGCACGCTGCATTCTTTGCCACAAAAGACGAGCACAAGCGTGTCATGCCGGGCCGCCTCATTGGTGTGTCTGTTGATGCGCAGGGCAACCGTGCGCTTCGCATGGCATTGCAAACGCGCGAACAACACATCCGCCGCGAAAAAGCGACAAGCAACATCTGTACCGCCCAAGTGCTGCTGGCCATCACTGCATCGATGTTCGCAGTTTACAACGGCCCCGAAGGCATACGCAAAACCGCTGAGCGTACGCAACGCTTTACGCAAATCTTCGCTGCTGCTGTTTCAAAGCTCGGCTTCACGGTGCAAACCAAACATTTCTTCGACACTGTAACGCTGCATGTGCCGGGCCGTGCCCACATGCTGTGGGCCAAGGCCAAGGAAAAGAAAATCAACCTGCGCTTTGTCGATGCTGATCACATCGGCATGTCCTTTGACCAAACCACACGCCGCAAGGAAGTGAACACGCTACTTTCGGTTTTCAAATCCGATGCGATGCATACTGACCTTGATGTCGTGGATGCAACTGTCAAACCCGCACTTCCCAAATCTCTGGAGCGCACGTCCAGCTTCCTGACGCATCCTGTCTTCTCGCGCTATCACTCGGAAACTGAGATGCTGCGCTACATGCGCCACTTGCAAGCCAAGGATTTGGCGCTGGACCAGGCCATGATTCCGCTGGGCTCCTGCACCATGAAACTTAATGCCACGTCAGAAATGATCCCCATCACATGGCGGCATTTCTCGCTCATTCACCCCTTCGCACCCTTGGAGCAAACCCAGGGCTATCAACAGCTGTTCGAAGAACTTGAGGAAATGCTGGCGGAGCTCACTGGCTTTGACGCCGTATCGCTGCAACCCAATGCGGGTTCCCAAGGTGAGTACGCCGGTCTCCTCGCCATCAAGCGCTATCACGAGTCACGCGGTGACCATCACCGCAACATCTGCCTGATTCCAACGTCAGCCCACGGCACTAACCCCGCATCAGCGGCCATGTCAGGCATGCAAATCGTCATCGTCGGTTGCGATGCCAATGGCAACGTTGATGTGAACGACCTGAAAGCCAAAGCCACGCAACACGCTGCAAACCTTGCAGCGCTCATGATCACCTATCCGTCTACCCACGGTGTATTTGAAGAGGCGGTCATCGACATCTGCAAAGCCATCCACGACAATGGTGGGCAGGTTTATCTCGATGGTGCAAATCTCAATGCGCAAGTGGGCATCATGCGCCCCGCTGAACTGGGCGCCGACGTGTGCCACATGAACCTCCATAAAACCTTCTGCATTCCCCATGGCGGCGGCGGGCCGGGCATGGGCCCGATTGGCGTGCGCGCCCATCTTGCACCCTTCCTGCCGGGCCATGCTGTTGTAAAGGGCGTGAACCCCGCCGCAGGCCGCAATGGCGACCAAGGGGCCGTCTCAGCCGCACCTTGGGGCTCAGCATCCATCTTGCCGATCTCCTGGATGTACATCGCCATGATGGGTGGACCCGGTTTGCGCAAAGCCACAGGCATCGCGATTTTGAATGCCAACTACATGGCACAACGACTGAAGCCCCATTTCCCCGTGCTCTACACAGGGCCGGGCGGCTTTGTCGCGCATGAATGCATCATTGACCTTCGCGACCTGAAAGAACGTGCAGGAATCAGTGTGGAAGACGTGGCCAAGCGCCTGGCCGATTACGGCTTCCACGCGCCTACGATGTCTTTTCCCGTTGCCGATACGCTGATGATCGAACCGACTGAGTCCGAGGGTCAACGCGAAATGGACCGCTTCTGCGATGCGATGATTTCCATTGCAGGTGAAATCAAAGCTGTGGAAGAGGGCCGCATGGACAAAGTGGATAACCCACTCAAAAACGCTCCCCATACGCACAAGCTGCTCTTTGGTGAATGGACCCACAGCTATTCAAAAGAACAGGCCTACTTCCCGCTTGCTGGCCAATACCCCAACGACAAATACTGGCCCCCGGTTGCCCGGGTGGACAATGTCTTTGGCGACCGCAATCTCGTCTGCTCCTGCCCGCCGATTGAAAATTACATGCAAGCGGCGGAATAGGGAATGGCCAAAACCCGCGTCGAAACCGACTCCATCGGCAGTGTTACGCTTCCCGAAAACGCCTACTATGGCGTGCACACGGTGCGGGCGGCGGAGAATTTCCCCATTACCGGCGTTCAAGTCAGACACTTTCCGGAGCTGATCCAATCCCTCGCCATGACCAAGAAGGCCGCCGCCATGGCCAACATGGATTTAGGCACCCTCGACAAACGCATCGGCAGCGCCATCACGCGCGCGTGTGATGGCATCATTGCGGGCGAAGGCCATGCGAGCTTTATCGTTGATATGATCCAGGGTGGTGCAGGCACTTCAACCAACATGAACGCCAATGAAGTGGTGGCCAATCTTGCATTGCGCGAATTGCAGCGCCCAGCAGGGGAATACAAAACCATTCACCCCAATGACCATGTCAACCTCTCGCAGTCTACCAATGACGTTTATCCAACAGCTGTTCGTCTGACCATGATCCGCTGTTGCCCGGCATTGATCGCTGAACAGGAGTTGCTGAAGGCAGCCCTGTTGGCCAAGGCCGAAGAGTTTCACGACGTCATCAAAGTCGGCCGCACCCAGTTGATGGATGCCGTGCCCATGCGGC
>JANOPL010000010.1:0-46960 GCA_031421835.1 Hyphomicrobiales bacterium
CGTGCTTCGGTCAAAGGTTTTTCATCCAAGTTGCGCTTGATTTCTGAATTCGCAATTGCGGCAATTGCGGTTTTCATTTTCATGTGGATCGGAGAAAAGCCGCTATCAAGTTCCTTGGCCCTGCCGTTTCTCAAAGACACACTGATTTATTTTGGTCCGTTCTTTATGCTTGTGGGAATGTTGGTAATTGTTGGGGCAGGCAATGCTGTGAACATCACTGATGGTCTTGACGGGCTTGCGATTGTACCTGTGATGATTGCTGCGGGAAGTTACGCATTGATTGCTTATCTGGTCGGGAATTTTGTGTTTTCGGAGTATCTGCAGATTCACTTTGTCAAAGGTACGGGTGAGCTGGCCGTGTTCTGTGCTGCATTAATTGGGGCGGGGCTTGGATTCCTTTGGTTCAATGCACCGCCTGCGATGATTTTCATGGGCGACACCGGATCTTTGTCATTGGGGGGTGCCCTTGGCGCCATTGCTGTTGCAGTAAAACATGAAATTGTTCTGGCGGTGATTGGTGGACTGTTCGTTTTGGAAACAGTGTCGGTCATCGTGCAAGTGGCGAGTTTTAAAATGACAGGCAAGCGTGTGTTTGCCATGGCACCCTTGCATCATCACTTCGAACAGAAGGGTTGGAAGGAGCCTACAATCGTCATCCGGTTCTGGATCATTGCCTTCGTGTTGGCGTTGATTGGTTTGTCGACGTTGAAGCTGCGTTAGGAGTATTACAGTGTTTGCAGCGGGAACATTCAAAGATAAGCGTATCGCCATGTTTGGCCTGGCGCGCTCAGGTATTTCCTGCGCACTGGCTTTGCAAGAAGGTGGTGCGACTGTTTATGCTTGGGATGACTCGGAACCTGCGCAAGACAAAGCGCGCGCCGATGGTGTGACTGTCACCAATCTGCATACCGTGGATTTCAAAACACTACACTCTCTTGTGTTAAGTCCAGGCGTTCCACTCACACATCCGACACCCCATTGGACGGTTTTAAAGGCCAAAGCGGCTGGCATTGAAATCATTGGAGACACGGAAGTGTTTGCACGCGAAGTGCAGGATACGGGTTGCAGGATCGTTGCTATTACAGGTACCAACGGAAAATCCACGACGACTGCTCTGATCGGCCATGTGTTGAAGCATGCTGGACTAGATGTGGATGTGGGCGGCAACATCGGGCAAGCCGTTTTCAACCTGCGTTCGCCTGAACGGGGACGGCACTATGTTTTGGAGCTGTCTTCTTTCCAGATTGATCTGATGCCGGGCTTGTCGCCCGATGTTGGTATCCTCACCAACATAACGCCTGATCATTTGGACCGTCATGGAGACTTGACGCACTATGCATCTGTCAAAGCGCGGATGTTTGCAAAGCAGCGTGATGGGCAAACAGCTTTGGTTGGTGTTGACGATGAGTGGGGCGCTGGCATTGCCGCGTCCCTTGCAACAGGGGCGGATGTGCGACGGGTGTCTGTCTCGCATGATCAAGCTGATGGCATTTCAGCACCCGATGGTGTGTTGCGTGACAAGCGCCACGGAGCAACTTTTGTCGAGATCAATCTCAATGGGTTTTCGGCTTTGCGGGGGCGGCACAATTGGCAGAATGCCTGTATGGCTTACGGAGCAGCCACTGCACTTGGCATTGAAGCTGTTGTTGTTGCCGAGGCGATGGCAAGTTTCCCCGGCCTTGCGCACCGCATGCAACAGGTTGGACAACAGGGCTACACGATTTTTGTCAACGACTCGAAGGCGACCAATGCTGATGCGGCTGAGAAGGCTCTGATGTCCTTCAAGGATATTTACTGGATTGCGGGCGGGCTCGCGAAGGATGGCGGCATCGCGGCGTTGTTTCCCTATTCGGGTAACGTGAGGAAAGCATACTTGATTGGCATGGCTGCGCCTGAGCTGGCGCAGCAACTTGATGGAAAATTACCTTATATGATTGCTGACACGATGGCGCATGCGGTGTTGCTGGCTGCACAAGATGCAGCTGACAGCGGGGCCAAACAACCTGTTGTTTTACTTTCACCGGCTTGTGCTTCGTTTGATCAGTTCAAGAATTTCGAAGTGCGCGGTGATGCCTTCGTGGAGTTGGTTGCGCGTTTGCCAAATGTTGTGATGGCGGGGAGTGCTGCACTATGAATTTGATTTCGCGTAGTGATCGCGGAGCTTTGGCTCGCTGGTGGTTTACAGTCGATCGTCCATTGCTGTCGGCAGCTTTATTGTTGATGGCGGTTGGCGTGTTGGTCAGCATGGCGGCGAGCCCGCCAGTGGCCACGCGCATTGGACTTGATCCCTATCACTTTGTGCGCAGTCAATTGTTTTATCTGTGTCTTGCTGTTGTCGTCATGGTCGCGATTTCATTCTTTGATCGGCTTTGGGTCAGGCGAAGCGCGCTTGTTGGCTTTGCAGGTGCATTAACACTGATGGTTTTGGCGCTTTTTTTTGGACCGGAAATCAAGGGCGCACACCGTTGGATCAATGTGGGACCAATTGGGTTGCAGCCTTCTGAGTTGGCGAAGCCTTGCTTCGCCGTGGTGTTTGCATGGCTGCTTGCCGAACGGGTGAAGCGCCACGACATGCCTGCACATTTCTTGGCCTATGGGTGTGCAGCTTTATTTTTGGTGTTGTTGGTTGTGCAACCGGACTTTGGTCAAGCGGCGCTTGTTATTACGACGATCGGCGCGATGCTTTTGATCTATGGCACGCCATGGATCGTTGTCTTTGGTTTGGCTGGCGTTGCTGCATCTGCTGTAGCAGTGTCTTATGCACTGGTGCCGCACGTGGCATCACGCATTGATCGATTTCTCAATCCCGACAAGGGCGACACGTTTCAAGTTGATACGTCGATGCAGGCTTTCCACAATGGTGGCGTCTTAGGGGCAGGACCCGGTGGCGGCACGGCAAAACTGGTCTTACCCGATGCTCACACGGACTACACGTTTTCTGTCATCGGTGAGGAGTTCGGTTTGATAGCTTGTCTCGGCATCATGGCGTTGTTTCTTTTCATCATCATTCGCGTGCTGCGGCGTGCAAAGCTGGAGAAAGATCCTTTTGCAGCACTTGCCTCGGCTGGAGTCATGTCGATGTTTGCGATTCAGGCTTCTATTAACATGGGGGTCAATGTGGCCCTGCTGCCCGCGAAAGGCATGACCTTGCCGTTTATCTCCTATGGTGGTTCTTCGCTGCTGGGGACGGCAATGGTGATTGGATTCGTATTGGCGCTTGGTCGACAATCGCCACACGCGGCAACGGTACAGGATGGATATGAGTTAGAGGCGCAGCTTGTATGACCAACAGCCAGCATCAACTGGTGTCACTCGCGGCGGGTGGTACAGGGGGACATTTGTTTCCGGCACAAGCATTGGCGGAAGTGTTAATTGCGCGTGGACACCGCATTCATCTGGTGACAGATGCACGGGTGCATGATTACGGCAAGGCCTTTCCGGCAGAAGCAACGCATGTCATTCCTTCTGCGAGCTTGACACTTTCAAAGCCCATGGAAATGCCGGGGCAAGTGAAGCGCCTGTTTACGGGATTGATGATGGCGCGGAGGTTGTTTCGTTCCACGACACCTTCAGTTGTTGTGGGGTTTGGTGGCTATCCGTCCTTGCCGCCGTTGTGGGCCGCGACGATGTTGAAAATCCCTTCGGTCGTGCACGAGCAAAATGCCGTCTTGGGGCGCGCCAATCGCATGTTGGCACCTCGTGTCAACTCAATTGCTACTTCCTTCCCCGATGTGAAAAATGTCGTGGCCACAGTCGCTTCAAAAATTATTCAGACTGGCAATCCGGTGCGCCGGTTGGCTTTGGGGTTTGCTGGTTCGGCATATCCTGCAGTCAGTATTACGTCGCCATTGCGCCTAGTGGTATTTGGCGGGAGCCAGGGAGCGCGCTTTTTCTCTGACGCCGTACCGCCAGCAATTGCGCTTTTGCCGCAAGGCTTGCGTGTACGCTTGTCGGTCGTGCAGCAATGCCGCGAGGAGGACATAGAGCGCGTGACGAAGGCTTATGCCAACATGGGTGTGACGGCGAAACTGTCGAACTTTTTTGCAAACATGCCGGAAGAAATAGCAATGTCACACTTGGTTGTTTGCCGTTCCGGTGCCTCATCGATTGCTGAGCTCGGTGTGATAGGTCGACCCGCCGTTTTGGTTCCGTTGCCTCATGCGATTGATAATGATCAACAGAAGAATGCCGAGAGTTTTGAAGCCGCAGGTGCAGGATATATCCGCCCTCAAAACGGACTGACGCCCCAGGCCTTGGCCGCCTTGCTGGAACAGTTGCTGTTGCATCCCACTCAGCTTAAAGAGGCCGCGAAGTCCGCGTTGCTTCACGGTAAACCTGACGCCGCACAAAAACTTGCTGACCTGGTTGAGCTGCATATGCAGCGCAGGACGGCGCTATTGGAGAAATGATTTTATGAAACTGCCTCGCGACGTCGGCCCCATTCACTTTATCGGTATTGGCGGCATCGGCATGAGCGGTATCGCGGAAGTGATGGCAACACTGAATTACAAGGTTCAGGGATCAGACATCAGCGACAACTACAACGTGGCCCGTCTACGCAAGCATGGAATTGATGTGAACATCGGTCATGCCGGCAGCAATTTGGGTGAAGCGCAGGTTGTCGTCATTTCGTCAGCCGTGAAGCCGGACAATCCGGAGCTGGTTGAAGCACGAGCGCGTTATTTGCCGGTGGTTCGGCGCGCAGAAATGTTGGCGGAGTTGATGCGCTTCAAGTCCTGCATCGCTGTCGGTGGTACGCATGGCAAAACCACAACGACTTCTATTGTGGCGTCGCTACTGGATTCCGGTGGCCTGGACCCCACGGTCATCAATGGCGGCATCATCAACGCGTATGGCACCAACGCACGTTTGGGCAAAGGTGACTGGATGGTTGTCGAATCGGATGAGTCCGATGGCACCTTTGTAAAGCTTCCTGCTGACGTGGTCATCGTCACCAACATCGACCCGGAACATCTTGACCATTACGGCACG
The DNA here is from genome assembly GCA_031421835.1 of Hyphomicrobiales bacterium. Taxonomy (GTDB): domain Bacteria; phylum Pseudomonadota; class Alphaproteobacteria; order Rhizobiales; family Aestuariivirgaceae; genus Aestuariivirga. The sequence continues at coordinate 4,993 of JANOPL010000010.1, forward strand.
TTTGAAAAAGCAAAGGCGGCGTTCTTGTCGTTTGTCGAAAATATTCCATTCTATGGTTTTGCTGTGATGTGCATTGATCATCCTGTCGTGCAGGAGTTGATTGGTCAAATCAAAGACCGCCGCGTGATTACCTATGGATATAGTCCGCAGGCGGATTATCGGTTACAGAACGTGCATTACGCTGATGGTGCCACCCGCTTTTCTATTCGCGTCACGGACCGTGTATCAGGCAAGTCACAGGACATTACCGATCTTGCACTTCGCATGCCGGGAGACCACAACGCCTTGAACTCAGCGGCGTCTATCGCTGTGGCGCGCGAGCTTGGCATGTCAGATGACGGCTTGCGCAAAGGTCTTGCGGCTTTTGAAGGCGTGAAAAGGCGCTTTACGCGCACGGGTGAATACAATGGTGTGACGGTGTTCGACGATTACGGGCATCACCCCGTGGAGATTGCAGCCGTTTTGTCGGCAGCGCGCAAAGTCACGCAGGGTAAGGTTATCGCGGTGATGCAGCCCCATCGATATTCGCGTTTGTCGAGTTTGTTCAGCGAATTTTGCAGCTGTTTCAATGATGCAGACTCAGTTGTTTTGACACCAGTTTACGCTGCAGGCGAAGCCCCGATTGAGGGCGCTTCGCATGACAGTTTGGCTGAAGGGCTTCATGATCGCGGACATCGTTCAGTTCACAAGATCAATGATCCCAAACAGTTAGCGTCGGTTGTGAACAAATTGGTTCAGCCAGGCGATATCGTAGTGTGCCTTGGAGCCGGTACGATTTCGCAGTGGGCTTATGCTCTTCCCGCTGATTTGGCGGCGTTAGGTTAAGGGCTTTGGTGATGGACGGAGAAGCCTTAAAATCCCGATTTCCCGAAGTTCGGGGCAGGCTGGAACCCAATTACCCACTGGCTGATCTTACATGGTTTCGCGTGGGAGGGCCCGCCGAAGTGTTGTTTACGCCAGCCGACGAAGCTGATCTGGCGGTGTTCATGGCTGGATTGCCGGAGGACGTGCCTTATTACGTAGTCGGCGTTGGTTCCAATTTGCTGGTGCGAGATGGCGGAGTGCCAGGGGTTGTCATTCGCTTGGGCCGCGGTTTTGCAAATGTTGCATTGGCTGGGACCAATCGCGTGGCAGCGGGTACAGCAGCGCTTGATGTGCGTGTCTCCCGGTTTGCTGCGGATAATGGTATCGATGCGTTAACCTTTTTGAGAGGTATACCGGGCAGCATTGGCGGAGCGCTTCGCATGAATGGCGGGGCCTATGGTGGTGAAACCAAAGACGTTTTGATTGAAGCGCGGGCTGTTGATCGCAAAGGAAATATCAAAGTGCTCAGCAACGGTGACATGAAATACACTTACCGGCATTGCGGCGCTTCTGAGGACTTGATTTTCACGGAGGCTCTGTTCGAAGGTCGGTCTGGCAACACCGCAGATATCATGGCGGCCATGGACAAGATCACATCCAGCCGTGAAACGACTCAACCCATCAAAAGCAGAACAGGTGGATCAACTTTCAAAAATCCACCAGGATTGAAGTCTTGGCAGTTGATTGATGCTGCGGGCATGCGCGGTTTTGCGATTGGTCCTGCTAAAGTTTCGGAATTGCACTGCAATTTCCTGATCAATGAAGGTGGCGCAACGGCTGCACAAATTGAAGATTTGGGCGAGACTGTGCGGGCGCGTGTCAAAAACAATTCCGGCGTCGACCTCGAGTGGGAAATCAAGCGCATTGGTGTGCGGGGGACAGCATGATTACCGGATCGCGCATTCCTCACACGACAACAGTTGCGGTGTTGATGGGCGGTTGGTCGGCTGAGCGTGACGTTTCGTTATCCTCAGGTGAGGCCTGCTTTGGCGCGCTGAAACGGGCAGGATTTAACGCCATCATGGTCGATGTGAAACGGGAAACCATTCACTCGGTTCTCATGGATATGAAGCCGGATGTGGCATTCAATGCTCTACATGGCAAATGGGGCGAGGGTGGTGGGGCATCTGCCATGCTGGAAACTCTCAGAATACCCTACACGCATTCGGGCATATTGGCGTCTTCCGTGGCGCTCAATAAAGAAATGGCCAAGATCATTTTCAAGAGTGCCGGTATCCCTGTTGCCGAAAGCAAACTGGTTCCCATAGAAATTGCTGCAGCAAGCCATCCCATGCCTTTGCCTTACGTGATCAAACCCGTTGACGAAGGTTCCAGCGTTGGCGTGCATATCGTCGACGACCGCAACAATGGGCCTGCGTCCAGTATCCTTGATGAACGGGAGCTTTTTGGCACTCATGTGATGGCTGAACGGTTCATTCCCGGGCGAGAACTGACCTGTGCCGTGATGGGTGATATTGCGTTAGGGGTAACTGAAATCGTCTCAAATGCTGCAACTTGGTACGACTATCGGTCAAAGTATGCAGCAGGTGGTTCGAACCACGTTCTACCAGCGGAAATTCCCCGAGAGATTTATCGTAGAATTCAAAAGTATTCTCTCATGGCTCACAACGCATTGGGATGCCGCGGCGTCTCACGTTCTGACTTCCGACTTGATGACGGCATCACGGGTCGTGAACCGGAATTGATATTGCTCGAAGTCAACACACAGCCCGGCATGACCGGAACTTCGCTTGTGCCTGAATTGGCCGAACATGCGGGCCATTCATTTGAGGAGTTGGTGACGTGGATGGTGCAGGATGCAGGACTTAACCGATGACAAAAAATCCTCATTTCAGACCTGATTGCGCTCGTCAGTATCGTATTGCCGCGCGCAGTTTCAGTGTGCTGTTTTTGGCGACAGCACTCATCGGTGGTGTTGTAGGTGGCGGACATTTGAATTATGCGGGGAGCCCGTGGCTGAAATTGCCGGGGCAACTTGCCGGATTGTTCGGGGTTGCGGCACTCGACATTAAAATGACCGGTTTGCAGAACCACGAAGCGGAAGATGTTTTGGCTGCGATCAACGTGCGTCCTGGTGCGCCCCTGTTCGGATTTGACGCCAAGCGCGCCCGCGAAACACTGGAAACACTGTCCTGGATTGACTCAGCGGCGGTAACGCGCAGCTTTCCAAATCAATTGCATATTGAGATTGTTGAGCGGGAACCGTTTGTGATTTGGCAGAACGATGGAGCACTTCTCGTTGTGGATAAGAATGGCGCTCCCATGGGCAGCTTTTCGCCACAAGCAATACATGTGTTGCTGCAAGTGGTTGGTGAAGGTGCAAATGAGGCTGCGCAAAATTTGATTAACCAAATGGAAGCCACTCCCGCGTTATTCCGGGAGATCAAGGCGGCAACCTATGTTGGTGGCCGCAGGTGGAACCTGCTCATGAAGAACAATCTGACCATTGCATTGCCACAGCTTGAGGTTGGATCGGCGCTTCAGGCCGCCCAAATGCATTATTTTGCTGCTGCCTCTCAAAGCGGAAAAGTGAAAATGCTCGATATGCGGGTGGCCGGAGAAGTCGCGTACCACGCGGCAATCGATGTTGCGTTGCCAGCGGCGGATCCGCGTGTGACCTCCAGTATTCAATAGATTTGTGCAGGCGTACCCCATGAAAGCCATTCCTTCACTCGTGCGCGGCCAAGGTCGGTTCTTGCCGAATTTGGGCCCACAAATTGTGGCTGCTGTTGATGTAGGGTCTTCGAAAACCGCGTGTCTGATTGCAGAATGGTCGCCTGGCAAAAAGTCCGTCGATATTGATACGCGCAACGGCTTGAAGGTGCTGGGTTTTGGACAGACTGTGTCGAGAGGTGTGAGGGCAGGTTCGATCTCGGATGTCGCCGAAGCAGAGCGGTCTATCCGTATCGCTGTGGACGCGGCTGAGCGCATGGCAAAAACCACGATCAAGTCAGTCTATGTGAATATCTCAGGGGGTAAACCCTTGACGACAATGGCTTCAGCTGCGACCCGCACTGAAACCGGGGTGGTCAGTCAAGGCGATGTTGACGCTGTTGTATCGTCGGCCGTGGCGCATGCCGACATTGGCAAACGCCAGGTGTTGCACTTGCTGCCAGTTGCGCATGTGCTCGATGGCGTTGAAAGTATGCAAGCTCCAATCGGTATGCATGGCGACGTGCTGGCCGTGGATGTGGCAGTTGTCACAATGGAGCTGGCGCCGTTGAGCAATTTGCGCATGGCAGTCGAACGCAGTCACTTGCAAATGAGTGGTATGGCGCTGACACCTTACGCATCAGCACGCGCGATATTGGCGCAAGATGAATTGGATCTTGGCACGGTGTTGATTGATGCGGGAGGTTCAACAACAAGTGTCGCCATTTTTCGGCGGGGGCGACTGGTTGCGTCAGCCGTTGTGCCCATTGGGGGGCAACATGTGACCAATGACATTGCCCACGGCCTTTCAACGACTGTTGTTCATGCCGAGCGCTTGAAAACACTGTTTGGTACTGTCTTGGCCAACGGACATGACGAGCGAGAACTTCTGGCTGTTCCATTACTGGGCGAACGTGGCGTTGACACCGTGCAAAAAGTTCCAAAGCATGTTTTAACCTCAATCGTTGTGCCGCGTCTCGATGAAATTTTCGAACATGTTCGGGTCCTATTGTCGGCAGGCGACATGGCACATTTCCAGGCCAACCGCGTTGTCATTACGGGTGGTGCAAGCCAGTTGCACGGCATGCGTGAGTTTGCGACAGCGCGGCTTGGAGTGCCTGTTCGCATCGGATTACCAACGGGCTTTAGTGGATTGCCGGAATTGGCGCGCAGTGGCGGATTTGCAGCGGTGGCGGGGCTTTTGGTGTGTGCCAGTGAGCCAAACCATGCTTTCGACATTCCACACGAAGCGAAACTGGCGATTGATCGGCGACAGATGACCTACGCGAAACGTGTGGGCAAGTGGTTGGCAGAGGCCTTTTGAGTCAAAACCACGGCCAAATTAAAATTCATTCAATTTCAACCTCGGTTGGTGACTAGTTGTTAACCAATTTTTAGGGTTTGGGACACAAAGTCCGGTAACTAAAATCAGCACCGGATTTCATCATGTCAATCAAAATCACCGTTCCCAATCTTTCCGAATTGAAGCCTCGTATCACGGTTTTCGGTGTCGGGGGGGCTGGCGGCAACGCCGTCAACAACATGATTGAGAGCAGGTTGGAAGGGGTGGAGTTTGTCGTTGCAAACACGGACGCTCAGGCGTTGGTGCAAAATGCAGCGACAAAGCGGGTGCAAATGGGTACTGCGTTGACGCAAGGCTTGGGTGCAGGTTCGCAGCCGCAAATTGGTGCTGCCGCTGCTGAGGAAGCACTCCCGGAAATTCTAGATCATCTTGCCGGGGCGCATATGGCGTTTATCACAGCAGGGATGGGTGGAGGTACGGGGACTGGTGCTGCCCCAATCATTGCGCGGGCTGCGAAAGAGCAGGGTATTCTCACGGTTGGTGTTGTGACCAAGCCATTTCATTTTGAGGGCGTGCGCCGTATGGCCACGGCAGAACGCGGCATTGAAGAGCTTGCCCGATATGTTGATACCCTCATTGTGATTCCAAACCAGAATCTGTTCCGTGTTGCCAATGAGAAAACGACATTTGCTGCTGCTTTTGCGATGGCTGATCAGGTGTTGTATTCAGGTGTGGCATCAATTACCGAACTGATGACCAAAGAAGGTTTGATCAACCTGGACTTTGCAGACGTCCGCGCCATCATGAGCGAAATGGGTAAAGCTATGATGGGCACAGGTGAAGCTTCCGGTGAGCGACGTGCCATTGAAGCTGCTGAGGCTGCTATTTCCAACCCATTGCTGGATGATGTGTCGATGCGCGGTGCGCGTGGCTTGTTGATTTCAATCAGCGGGGGACCAGACTTGACGTTGTACGAAGTCGATGAAGCGGCAACGCGCATTCGTGAAGAAGTTGATCCGGAAGCGAATATTATTCTGGGCGCCACATTCGACGATTCGCTTGAAGGCACCATGCGCGTTTCCGTTGTTGCGACAGGATTGGCAATGGAAATGACTGCAGGTTTGGAAGAGTCCGAGCAGCATGAGGAAGATCGCACAGTCTATGGCTATACTGGCAAACAGCCGGAGCCTGTAAAAGTGTTGAAGACAGCACCGCTTGCTCCACGGGCAGCACCTGCTGTTGAAGTGCAGTATGAAGAGCCTTCAATCGAAGCCGATCACATCGCCGCGCAAAATACAGCTCGGCCAGCGCCGCGCATGCCATCGGTTGATGAGTTTCCTGCGATAGCGCAACGCCAAATTGCCGCCCAGCAGAGCCGCGTCTCCAACATTGCCGAACAATCGACGAAGAAAAAGATGGGTATTTTTGAGCGTCTTGCCACAGTCGGCATGGGTCGCCGTGAAGATGTTCCGGCACGGGCAGAGCCAGCGATGGCGCAACGTGCACAGCCACAGCGATTTGCTCCTCCCGCAGCACCCGCTCCCGTTGCACAAGAAGAACCGACCTATGAAGATGACCAACTGGCGATCCCCGCGTTCCTGCGCCGTCAGGCCAACGGCTAAAACACTCTTTTGCAACGACAAATTCTTGAAAACTCGGTGGCCACAGTTCCGCCGAGTTTTTTGTTTCAAAGCACGGTTGCACGTAGATTTTTCAGAGGCTTCGGCCTAGAAATTGGCCATGACCGAACTTAAACTTAAATCGTTACCGCAACGACGCCACCTGCCAATGCTTTTGCTGGCAACCTTGGCATTAACGGGCTGCAGTTCAGGCAGCCTGCTTAACGGCATGTTGGGCGGTGATGACAGTTCGACGGCTGCTGCAAGCTCGGGCGGTGCTCTCTCGCCAGATTTAGGCGGGGCAGGTGAGGGAACCGTTTCTAAACTTTACAACGAAGGTTTGGCAGACTTGAAGGGTGGGAGCTACAAAAGTGCGAACAAAAAATTTGCTGAAGTTGAGCGACAGCACCCTTATTCAAAATGGGCGACAAAGGCGATCTTGATGCAGGCATTTGCGTCGTATCAGGCTAACGCTTACGACGACGCAATCAATTCCGGCAAACGATTTGTGTCTTTGCATCCCAGCCATAAAGACACTCCCTATGCCTACTACCTCGTTGCTATTTCTGAATACGAACAGATTGCCGATGTACGTCGTGATCAACGCAGAACCGAGCAAGCTGTTGCCGCGCTCGAAGAGGTTGCTACGCGCTATCCTGATTCACCCTATGCAGCGGACGCTGCCAAAAAGGCGATTATCGGAAAAGACCATTTGGCGGGTAAAGAAATGGAAGTTGGTCGGTATTATCTCAAAAAAGGATCTTACCTCGCCGGCATCAACCGTTTCAAGAAAGTTGTGACGTCTTACCAAACGTCGAGCCATACGCCCGAAGCGCTTTACCGCTTGGCTGAGGGTTACATGGCTTTGGGAGTGGTTTCTGAGGCTCAGACGGCTGCTGCGGTTCTTGGTCACAATTTTCCCGGAAGCGAATGGTATAAAGATGCTTATTCGCTCGTTTCAAGTGATGGAAAAGCTCCTGTTGCCAACAATTCGTCGTGGATATCGCGAGCTTTTGAGCGGTTTTCGGGTTAGTGCTTTAAACTTAGGTTTTTAATTCCCGCAACGGCAGTCTATATTCCGGTCATGCTGACTGCACTTTCCATTCGCGACATTGTCCTCATTGAAAAACTAGACCTGCAACTGGGGCGGGGTCTGACCATTCTCACGGGTGAAACAGGTGCGGGGAAGTCCATCCTTTTGGATGCTCTCGGTTTGGCTTTGGGGGGGCGTGGCGATTCCAGCTTGGTGCGGAGCGGCCAAGAGAAAGGCAGCGTCACAGCGAGTTATGATCTTCCTGCCGATCATGACGCAATCAATTTCCTCAAAGCTCACGACATTGAATATGAGGGTGACGTCGTCGTAAAGCGCGTGCAGATGGCAGAAGGCGCCAGTCGTGCCACCATCAACGATCAACCCGTGAGCCTTGCGGTCTTAAGGCAATTTGCGGCGTTGCTTGTGGAGTTACACGGTCAACATGCCGACCGTGCCCTTGTGAATGTTAACAGCCATCGAAACTTGCTCGATGCCTATGGCGGGCTTGACGTCTTGTTGGAAGATGTTGCCTCGACATGGTCGAGTTGGAGTGCAGCGCGCGAAGCTTTGCAACAGCATGAAGATGCTTTGTCGCGAGCAGAAGTAGAGCGCGATTATCTCGAACACGCCGTCAAAGAATTGAATGCACTGGCACCGGAAGCGAATGAGGAATTGGTGTTGGCCGAAAGGCGGCAGTTGATGATGCAATCGGAACAATACGTCTCTGCGTTGGATGAAGCAGAAGCTGTATTGAGTGGTGAGACGGCGATGGAATCCCGTTTGAATGCAGCACTCCGTCGATTGGAACGGCGTAAGGAAGGTGCAGGTCACCGACTGGATGAGGTTTGTGCCGCACTTGACCGATTGCTTCACGCATTCTCGGAATCGGGTGGAGCAATTGAGGATGCACGCAAGCAATTTGCATTTGATCCAAGGGATCTGGAAAAATCAGAAGAGCGATTGTTTGCGCTGCGCGCTGCCGCGAGGAAATATCGGTGTAAAGTCGACGACCTCGCAGGTGTCCAAACGAAGTTCACAGATGATTTGCAGCGACTTGAAGATGGCAGCGGCATCCTCGCGCGCCTCAAAGATGCTGAACAAAAAGCATGCAAAACATACGAAGAGTCAGCGGATGCCTTGAGTGCGAAGCGGCGCAAAGTGGCAAAGCAATTGGACAGATCCGTGGCTGTGGAATTGCCCTCTCTCAAACTTGACAAAGCAAAATTTGAGACATCGATTGAGTCCGATGCGTCAAAGCCTGGTGCACACGGCGTTGATCGTGTTGAGTTCAAAATCTCCACGAACCCCGGTTCTGAGTTACAGCCACTGATTAAAATTGCATCGGGTGGAGAGTTGGCGCGCTTCATGTTGGCGTTAAAGGTTGTTTTGGCAGCCAAAGGGTCTGCGCCGGTTTTGATTTTCGACGAAATTGACACAGGCGTTGGCGGTGCAGTGGCGGATGCGATTGGCAAGCGGCTGCGTGTGCTGGCTGAGAGCTTGCAGATTATTGCTGTTACGCATTCGCCGCAAGTGGCAGCGCAGGCGCACCAACATTTGCTGATTGCCAAAAAGGAAAGTGGCAAAGACAAGCGCATGGCAACGAGTGTAGTGCCGTTGCCGGATGCCGCGCGGCAGGAAGAATTGGCGCGTATGCTGTCGGGCGATACGGTTACGGAAGCCGCGCGGGCGCAGGCGTTTCAGTTGTTGGCGCGGAGTGCCTGACTGTGGCGGCGAAAATTCCCGGTGAATTTGTGAAGCGCCATTCTGAGTTGGTCAAGATCATTGCGAAACACGATATTGCCTATCATCAGAACGATAATCCAACAATCAGTGACGCTGAATATGACGCGTTGCGCAAACAGTTGCTGTTGTTAGAAGCACAGTATCCGGGACTTGAGTCACAGTCTTCGCCCTCAAGGAGCGTCGGTGCTGAAGTTTCGGCGAAGTTTTCAAAAGTTAGACATGTTGTACCCATGCTCTCATTGGCCAATGCTTTTGGTGATCAGGACGTGCTTGAGTTTGTGCAACGGGTTCGACGCTTCCTGAATGTGGGAGAGAACACACCACTGGACTTTACGGCTGAGCCCAAAATTGATGGGCTTTCGATTTCACTTCGATACGAGCGCGGAAGTTTGGTTCAGGCTGCAACACGTGGCGACGGAGCAGAAGGAGAAAACGTCACAGCAAACGTCAAGCAGATTACGGATGTGCCGAAGCAATTGAATGATTGTCCATTTCCTTACTTTGAAGTCAGGGGCGAAATCTACATGTCGCAACAGGACTTCTTGGCGCTGAACACTGCGCAAGAAAAGACGGGTGAGCCGACTTTTGCAAACCCCCGCAATGCCGCGGCAGGATCCTTGCGGCAGTTGGATGCGTCAATCACGCGCGCAAGGCCGCTTCGGTTTTATGCATACGCGTGGGGTGACGTTGCGGGACTTCCTGCTGATAATCAGTTTGATGTGGTGAGGGCTTTCAAGGCCTGGGGACTACCAACCAATTCCTTGATGACCCTTTGCACAACGGTTGATGACTTGCTCGCCCAATACCGCAATATTGAAGCCCAAAGGAGCAATCTTGGATACGATATTGATGGCGTTGTTTACAAAGTAAATGATCTCGGTTTGCAGCATCGGTTGGGCTTTGTTTCGCGCAGTCCACGTTGGGCGGTTGCACACAAGTTTTCGGCCGAGCAAGCGACAACCGTCTTGGAGGCCGTAGATATTCAAGTGGGGCGCACAGGGGCGCTGACCCCTGTTGCACGTTTGCGGCCTGTCAATGTCGGCGGCGTTGTTGTTTCAAATGCGACGTTACATAATGAAGATGAAATTGCCCGCAAAGATTTGCGCGTCGGAGACACGGTTGTCGTTCAAAGAGCGGGCGATGTTATTCCGCAAGTGGTGTCGGCTATTCTGAGTAAACGACCAAGCGGGACTTCGCCTTATGTGTTTCCAGAACTTTGCCCTGTCTGCGGCAGTCATGCGGTTCGGGAGGCTAAGGCTTCGGGCAAGACAGATGCTGTTCGGCGTTGCACGGGAGGTTTGGTGTGTTCAGCCCAGCAGATTGAACGCTTGAAGCATTTTGCATCCCGCAATGCCTTTGACATTGAAGGCTTGGGTGACAAGATCATTGAAGAGTTTCACGCCAGTGGTTTGGTGCAAAAGCCGCAAGATATCTTCACACTGGCCGTCCGCGACACCAGTTCTTCTCGGCCGTTACGCATGCAAGAAGGTTGGGGAGCAGCGAGTGTTGACAACTTATTTGCAGCAATAGAAGAGCGTCGGACTATTTCGCTCGACCGTTTCATATTCTCACTTGGCATTCGCCACGTCGGAGAAACGACGGCGCGGGTTTTGGCCCGTGCTTATGGCAGTGCCCAAATATTTCGCGAGCAGATGATTGCCGCTGGCGCTGATGAAACGAATGAGGCAAGGATCGAACTTGTATCACACGACGGCATTGGCGTAGCGGTCGCTGAGTCAATCGTGAATTTCTTTGGTGAACCGCATAATCTGGAAGTGGTTGACAGACTTCTTGAAGAGGTCACGCCACAGCCCATGGAGACTGTGCAACTGAATACTGTTGTCGCTGGAAAAACCGTTGTGTTTACCGGTGCATTGGAACGCTTTACCCGTGAAGAGGCAAAAGCGACAGCCGAACGCTTGGGAGCAAAAGTTGCAGGCTCAGTTTCCAAGAAGACTGACCTACTCATTGCTGGTCCTGGTGCGGGATCAAAACTCAAGGATGCGGAAAAGCATGGTGTAAAGGTCGTGTCAGAAGATGAATGGCTTAGTCTGATCGAGCCATCATGAATAAAGACTTGGCCCAAGGCTTACGTGATATTTCTCCAATGATGATTGCTTACGCACCCATAGCGTTGTTGTGGGGTACCATTGCAGCAGGGCAGGGTCTGTCACCCTTTCAAGCGTGGTTGATGAGTGCCGGCGTTTACTCTGGTGCGGCACAGTTTGTGAGCATGGACCTCATTGAAACGGGGATGCCTGTGCTGCTCCTGGTCTTGACCATTGCGACAGTGAGTTTGCGGCATGTCTTGATGTCGGCTTCTGTATCGCGGCATATTGCATCCATTCCACGCGCCCGGGCCAGCTTGCTGCTGTTCTGGCTGACAGATGAAGCCTGGGCATTAATTGAACGACGGGCGTTGGAACGCCCGATTTCGGCGGCGTATTTTGTTGGAGTGGCTGTGCCACTGTGGCCGACGTGGTTTTCATTCTGTGCCTTGGGGGCGTGGCTTGGAAATAGTCTGGGCGATACCAGCCGGTTTGGTTTAGATTTTGCATTTGCAGCGATGTTCATCGCCGTGCTTGCGGGGTTCTGGAAAGGAACACGCACAGCGCTGGTGTTGGTGGCAAGCGCCACCGTTGCAACTCTGGCAAAATTTTATTTACCAGGTGCTTGGTACATTATATTAGGCGGCATTGCCGGAATGCTCACTGCGATTATCGGTTATCGTGAAGTTGACCATGTCGAACGGTGACTTGCACTTGTACCTTGCGATTTTTGGCATGGCGATCGCAACCTATTCCACGCGACTGGCGGGATATTGGCTTTTGCAGGGACGCACCATCAGGGGACGATATCTGGCAGCGCTTGAAGCAGTGCCGCCAGCGATTCTCACTGCCGTCATTGCTCCTACCGTTTTGATGGAAGGGCCTGCGTCAATGCTGGCGGGTGCTGCAACCTTGGTAACGGCTTTGCTGCGCATGCCCTTGCTTGTGACGATTGCTGTGGGTGTAGCAAGCGTTGCAGCACTGCGACAGATTATGTGAGCGCTTTACAGGCGTGTTGCAGCCATTTCAATGTCTGTGGAGTAACTCGCTTGCCCAGTTTTCGCAATACGTCGGCATGGTAAGCATCGAGCCATTGCAGTTCGCTGCGGGTGAGAAGGTTCGTATCAATCAGATTTTTGTCGATGGGGGCAAAGCTGAGTGTTTCGAACGACAGCATGGCGCGGTCGCCTCGTTTTGGCTTCCGTGGCGGTTTGACCAACAAAAGGTTTTCAATACGAATACCATATTTTCCTTTGAGGTAATATCCCGGCTCGTTTGATAAAATCATACCTGGTTCCAAGGCAACGTTGCCCGCTTTGCTAATACGCGCAGGGCCTTCATGCACGGATAGAAAACTACCAACACCGTGGCCTGTGCCGTGATCAAAATCATATCCATGTTGCCACAGGGCCGCGCGTGCCAAAGTATCAATCTGCACGCCCGCTGTACCTGCCGGAAAATGCGCGACGGATACGGCAATCATACCCTTCAACACCAATGTAAAATGCTTGCGCATGTTGGCAGTAGGCTCACCAATGATGAGGGTGCGGGTAATGTCTGTAGTGCCATCACGATACTGGCCACCTGAGTCGATGAGATATATTTCACCTGAGCTTAGTTTGCGGCCTTGGCCTTTCTGGACATGGTAGTGGGGTTGGGCTGCATTTGGCCCTGATGCGGAAATGCTACCGAACGATAAGTCGACTAGTTTTCCTGTGGCTTGGCGGCAATGTAGCAAATGGTTTTGCGCTGACTTCTCAGTCAACGTTCTAACAGGTTTTTGATTGTGTAGCCAATGCAGGAAATTGCACATTGCGGCACCATCCCGCAGATGGGCAGCACGGGCTCCCTTTTGTTCAGTTTTATTCTTGCGCGCGCGCGGTCGTGAGCAGGGATCATTCATTTCAATAATGTGTGCGCCCGCCATTTCCAACATGGCCCGAATGGCATCAGGACAGTTGGAAGGGTCAAGCGCCACACGCTTTTTCTGCTTTCCCAGCGCTTCCAGTTCCGCCTGCAAGGCGGATGGCGGCTTAAGAGATGTGGTGTTGCCAAGCGCTGGACGAAGTGAGCTTTCCAAGCGATCAGCTTCAACAAAGAGTATCGCTTTGCCTTTGTCGGTGACGATGGCGCGGATCAAAGCGGCAGGCGTGTGGGGAATGTCCGAACCACGGATATTGAAGGCCCATGCAACGGCGAGAGGATCAGACAAAATAACCGCGTCGGCTTTTGAAGCGCGTATGTTTGCAGCTACCATTCTTGTTTTTGAGGTTGCAGTTTCGCCCGCAAATTTTTGCGGGTGCAAGCTTACTGGTTTCTGAGGTGGAGGAGGGCGGTCGGGCCATATCTCGTCAATCGGGTTAGAACTGAGAGGAACCAATGTCAGACCTATTTCACTTGCCGCTAGAGTAAGTCGTCTGGCTTCAGTAATTGTTGCCAACCACGGATCAAATGCAATCTTGTCCTTGGGCGTGAAGGTTTTTTTCAAATGGTTTGCGAAGCTTTGAGCGTCTGGTCCCAGCAGTTCAAATTTTAGACCTGCGGTTTCGCGGGCCGCTTGAATGGTATAGCGGCCGTCCACAATGAGGGCATTCGAGGTTTTACCGATAATCGCGGAGCCCCAGGAGCCGCTGAAGCCCGTCAACCACTTTAAGCGCTCGGCTGACGCTGGAACATATTCTCCCTGAAATTCGTCTGTGCGCGGCACGATCATGCCTGCGCAGCCCAATTTCTGCAGTGCTTTACGAAGTTGGGTTAATTTTTGCTTTTGGGCGTCGATTGACATGATGACTTGCTGCTTTTTCTGAAAAATTTCGATCGGCCAACTGTGTCACGAATTTGATTCCAAGTGAACAACCTTGTGGTGAATTGGCATTCAATTCCGCAACTTAACCAGAGGTCAATGAATTCTTGGCAGGTTGCCGACAGGGGAATTCTATGGCCTACGTATTGACGCACAACTCTGGCTTTAAGCGGCGAATGAAAGCAAAGGCAGCTTTATTCCATCCGAAAAATGCTTTGCTGGAGCAGTTGCAGCCTGTACTGCAGGCCGGCGGCAGCGCCCTTGTTGTAAACGCGGCCATGGCAATCCTTGTCGCGATTGTTGTTCATTCATCGGGGCAGGGTCAAGTTGCATTGCTGTGGAGTTGCTGGTGCATCAGCATTGTTTTGTGCAGTTTTGTATCCCTTAATTTCGTCAATCGGCACTTCAATTCTTCGGCTGGGTTATTGACTGGATCATGGGTGTTGACGATTGCGAATGGCTTTCGTGGGCTGGTTTGGGGCGTTGGGTTTGCTGTCCTTATGCCAGCGGCAGACAGTTACGAGCAAATCATGTTAGGTTGGCTGGTTGCAGGAATGATGTGCGGCGGCGCTTTCACAGCTTGGTCAATGCCATCTGCTGCCTTTGCCTTTACCGCGCTTGCTGGCATCGGCGGCTTTCTGGGCATGCTAGGCGTTCCCGGCGTTGGCCAGACTTGGATGCCTTATGCGGTGCCGTTGTTGTTCTTGCTGCTGATGCGCACAATTCTTGTGAGCACCGAAGTTTTTCGAAAGAGTGTTTTTTCTGAACGCGAGGTTGCCGATAAGAATGGCGTCATCAGTCTGCTGTTGCGAGACTTTGAAGAGAATGCGAGCGATTGGCTTTGGGAAACAGATTCGCAAGGTTATTTAGTCCGAGGTGCTGAACGGTTTGCACGGTTGATGGAGTTACCAGAGGAGGGTTTCCAAGGCCGCACATTGATTGTGTTGAGCGAACTTTATGGCACCGATGACCCCGGCAACGAGATTTTCCGCACCAAACTCAAGCTAAAGGAACCATTTGGTTCGCATGTCATCGCCTGGGGCGAAATTGGCATGGAACGCTATCTTAAACTTTCAGCAAAGCCCTTCCGCAATCGCGATGGTGATTTTACCGGGTGGCATGGTGTTGCTGCAGATGTGACGGACGAACGCATTGCCGATATGAAAGTCCGTAAACTCGCTTTGTTTGATGCCCTAACTGAACTTCCAAACCGCGCATTTTACTATGACAGATTGGCGACGACACTTCAGTCGCAGAGCAGGGCCAGCAGTTGGGTCATGTACCTCGATCTTGATGGCTTCAAAAGCGTCAACGACACTTTTGGTCATGCGGCAGGTGATGTTCTATTACGCAGTGTTGCAGGCCGTATCGCAAGTTGTCTGCCAGCCAAAGGCATGCTGGCGCGCCTCGGCGGAGATGAGTTTGCGGTGATATGCGCGGGTCCACGAGAGCGTATCGAAGGCTACGCGCGGCAGATTCTTGCCAGCCTCGAACTGCCTTGCGCCATCGGCACAAGTGATGTTGCGGTGGGTGTCAGTATTGGCATTGCGCAAGTGTTGCAAGATATTGACAACCGTGACGAGTTGATGCGGCGCGCGGACGTGGCGCTTTATGCTGCCAAGGCACAAGGGCGGGGGATGGTGCGGTTCTACGACGAGGCCCTCGACAGCATTCAGATGCGACGCAAAGACATCGAAATCGGATTGCGCAAGGCTTTGGCCAATGATCAGTTTACACTGCACTACCAGCCAATCGTCGATGTTCAGTCGGGGGAAGTCCATGCTTATGAAGCGCTGTTGCGATTGGAAACGCCGGAGCTGGGCAAAGTGGCGCCGGATGATTTCATTCCAATTGCCGAAGAGACCGGATTGATTGGTGAAATCGGCGATTGGGTGATTTATCAGGCCTGCATGGACGCTGCCCAATGGCCGAATTCGCTTTGTGTGGCGGTGAATATTTCTCCTTTGCAGCTGACGAGCATGCGCATTCTGTCAGTTGTGACGCAAGCTCTCGCCAAGTCCCGGCTGGCGCCTGGTCGGCTTGAATTGGAACTGACTGAAAGTGCGCTGATTGAAAATGTTGAACATACCACCCGTGTATTGGCCGATCTGAAATCCTTGGGCGTGCGCTTGGCCTTGGACGATTTCGGAACGGGCTATTCGTCACTGTCGCACCTGCATCAGTTTAATTTCGACAAGATCAAACTCGACCGCAGCTTCGTGCAGAGCTTTGGCGAGCGCAAGGAAAGTACCGCTGTTGTCAATGCTGTGGTGCATTTGGCGCATGATCTTGGAATCAGCATGACGGCGGAAGGCATCGAGACGGTTAAACACATGAATGCGATGCGTGAAGCGGGTTGCAATCATGCGCAAGGGTATTTCTTGGGTCGACCTGAGCCGATTTTGGGCAGAGATCACGGGAAACAACCTTTACGCGAGATTAAATCGGAATAGACCTTTTATGGTGCGCTGCACTGGAGGTCTGGAACCCTAAAAATTCATACCTCTCGGCCTGAATACGACGCCTTAGCCATTATCGACGTGCGCCTGACTTGTGCTCCGTTTCCTTTTTGGCTTCAAAATGTCACAATAACGTCGTATTTTGAACGCCTACCCCACGTGTTCATGGTGAAGAATGTGTGAAGATTAGCATGCGTTACTTGCATACCTCTTTTGCGCAACTTTCGCTTGTTGACCGACGAGTCGCCCCTTAGATGAAGGTTCAGATGTTGCAATGCACAAGATTTGATGAATTGACTGGAGTACTGACAAATGACGACGATTTCCATGGGCCGCGAAACCATTCGCAACAAGGGCTTTAACGCACAGCCGGGTTTGATGGGCCAATTGAAATCTTACGTTGCCCGCAGCAATGCTGAGAAGCAATTGCGCCAGCTGGATGACCGGATGCTGTCCGATATTGGCTTGAAGCGTGCTGACATCAGCAGGTCCGTCTGGGGCCGCTAAAAGAGACTCATATATCACGCATCCAGTCACTGGAGGCCTTGGTATAATTATGTGAGCGCTTGGAACCATGTTCCAAGCGTTTCTCATTTGTTCCTGTCCGTTTCAAGGCGATGGCCACCCAATTTTCAATTTTAATGACGTGAGTGGGTATGAGTCCGCGGGTTTTGTAAGCGGCGGAGACCCATCGCAGTTGATCGCGGGTCAGACCCGACAAGATTATGCTGCCGCCGGGTTGGAGCAGATTTGACAGACCGTGGGCGAGAGACACGAGTGGCCTTGCCAGAATGTTTGCAAAGATCAAATCGAAGGGGCCTGCCTGGCGGATGGCGTGGTGGTGCAAGCCTGCCGCTGTGAGAGCGTTGATGTTTGGCCCCAAGCCGTTAAATTTCGCATTGAGTTTGGTGACGCGCACGGCTTCAGGATCGATGTCGGTGGCCAGCACTTTGACGTTACAAGCCTTGGCGGCAGCGATGGCGAGCACACCTGTGCCGCACCCCAAATCAAAGATGCGCTTTGGCCTTTGTTGCTTGAGAATGGCGTCCAGTATCAACATGCAGCCTGCTGTGGTGCCGTGGTGGCCTGTTCCAAATGCCGTGCCTGCATCGATTTCAAATGAGTGGCCGCCGCTGCGGCGCTTGTCGCGGTCGTGGGAGCCGTGCAAGTAAAAGCGGCCAGCGATGACGGGGGCTAGGCCCTCCAGTGAGCGGCGAACCCAATCTTCATCGGGGACCTCAGCGATGTCAGCGCCTGATATGTTCAGTATACGGATAGCATCTTTGGCCGCTGCTTCATTTTCGAAGTAGGCGACGGTGTTCCACAAAGCGTTGGCTTCGTCGGTTTCGTTGACGGTGACGGCCATGGCGATGATGGCGATGTGCTCGTCGATCAGGTCGGCGAGGGCCTGGGCTTCATCGAGGGCGCGCGAAGGGCAGGTGAGTGTGAAGCGGGCTTGGGACATGGCGTCCAATTAATGCAGCTCGCCTTCATTGTCATCACCGCACTTGTTGCGGTGATCCATCGCAGTGCAAGAGTGGAGCGTAAACCCTGCGTTTTGCGCAGGTCGTCAGCACCGTCATTGCGTCTACCATGGATTGCCGGAACGAGTCCGGCAATGACAAATTTTGTTGGAATGAATTGAAATCACACCTTACGTCAGTGGCTGAATGATGATTTCAACGCGGCGGTTCTGGCTTTTGCCGCGGGCTGACGCGTTGGATGCAATCGGCTCTTGTTCGCCGCGGCCTTCGACCGAGAAGCGGTTGGAGTCGAGCTGTTGCGACGTCAGGTAACGGGCGACTGAGCCTGCGCGACGACGCGAGAGGTCGTAGTTGTAATCGTCTGAACCATCAGCATCGGTGTGGCCGGTGACGTCGATCAAGGTCTGGTCGAATTCCTTGAACACGATGGCGACTGAGTCCAGCGTGTCATAGAACTGCGGCTTCACATCCGACTGATCTGAATCAAAGGTGATGTTGGATGGCATGTTGAGGACAATCGAGTCACCGCGACGCGTCACCGACACACCAGAGTTTTGCAAGCGTTGACGCAGTTTGGCTTCCTGATTGTCCATGTAAACGCCAACGCCACCACCAGCGAGTGCACCCAGTCCTGCGCCAATCAACGTGGCTTTGCGGGTTTTGACGGATGTGGTGGCACCGATCAAGGCACCGGCAGCGCCGCCGAGGGCAGCACCGGTGCCAGCACCGAGGAGGCCCTTCGAGACCTGTTGTTCACCGGTGTATGGATTGGTGGTGCAGGCTGTCAGCAGGAAGGCTGAGGCGGTCGCGCTAAGAATTATTTTGTACATTTGGAATTCCCCTTCATGGGCCATCGTTTGATTTCCTGTTGTGGCAACATTTAGGTTAACGGGTGGTTAGAGTGGGGCAATTATCGGCAGAGTTAATTTGCGGTTGATGATTTTTCGTCCATTTTTGTTTGCGCTTTTCGAGCCACTGGGTTTGAAGTTTTATCAGTTCCTCGCGAATGCATTCGGCTTGCCGTTCTTCAAGGCAGCGTTTCATATTAGGTGGTGGGGTGGCGGTGGGACCGCCCAAATACTCCACAGGCTCACGTCCATGCTGTGGGTCGTGGGGGGAGGGAAAACCGCCCTCTGGCGCAAGGATTGGGGAAATGAGATTTTGGATGGGTGCGGAGTAAAGTGACCTCATCCGTCTCGCGCTTCGCGCGATCCACCTTCCCCAAAGGGGAAGGGGAAAAACGAAAAAATCTTGCTTCGCCTCAGGAGAAGCTGGCGCGCCGCAGGCGTGACTGATGAGGTCCCTTTACTCAGCCGCTTCCGCTTTCTTGATATCTTCCGGGATCAGGAAACCACCTGACTGCCTTGCCCAGAGGCTGGCGTAGATGCCGTTTCTTTTGCGGACCAATTGGGCGTGGGTGCCTTCTTCGATGATTTTACCTTTGTCCATGACCACCAAGCGGTCCATGGCGGCAATGGTGCTGAGGCGATGGGCGACGGCGATGACGGTTTTGCCTTGCATCAGGGTGTTGAGGTTTTCCTGGATGGCGGCCTCGACTTCAGAATCGAGTGCAGATGTGGCTTCGTCCAAGATCAGGATCGGGGCGTTCTTTAACAACACACGGGCGATGGCAACGCGTTGGCGTTGGCCGCCAGAAAGTTTGACGCCGCGTTCGCCGACATGGGCTTCCAAACCTTGGCGTCCGTTGAGGTCGACCAAGTGGGCGATGAATTCATCGGCGTGGGCTTTTTGGGTGGCTTCAATGATCTCGGCTTCTGACGCATCAGGGCGGCCATAGCGGACGTTGTCGCGCACGGACCGATGCAGCAGGGAGGTGTCTTGTGTCACCACGCCGATGGCGGCACGGAGGGATTCCTGTGTGACCTCGGCGATGTTTTGTCCGTCGATTGTGATGGCTCCGGAGCCAACGTCGTAAAAGCGCAAGAGCAGGTTGGCGATGGTGGATTTGCCCGCGCCTGATCTTCCGACGAGGCCCACTTTTTCGCCGGGTTGAATCGTGAGATTCAGGCCCGCGATGATTTTGCGATTGTCTTCGACGGCTTTACCATAGTTGAAGTGAAGAGTCTGAAACTCTATTTTACCCCTTGAAACGTTGAGGGTTTTTGCGTTTGGAACATCGCTGACGGAATGGTCGCGGGCGATGGTGTCCACACCATCTTTGACGACGCCGAAATCTTCGAACAGGGACGCGATTTCCCACAGCATCCAATGGGCCATGCCGAGCATGCGGTAAACAAGGCCGACGGAGAAGGCGATGGCGCCGACGGTGATCGCATTGGCTTGCCACAAATAAACAGCCATGGCGGCGGTGCTGGCGAGGAGGCCGGCGTTGATGAAGTTCAAAACCACATTCATTTGCGTGGCCATGCGCATGGATTTGTAAACCGCGGATAACATCCAGCCCATACTTTCCTTGGCATAGTCATCCTCACGCGAGGCATGGGCGAAAAGTTTGACCGTGGGCATGTTGGTGTAAGTGTCGACAATGCGGCCTGTGACGACCGAGCGCATATCCGCCTGCTTTTCCGAAAGCTTGCCCATCCGGGGTACGAAATAGACCATGGTGATTGCATAAAGCGTGAGCCACACCATCAAGGGAATGGCCAAGCGCCAATCATTGGCGACGAAACTGGCCACGGCGGATATAAAGAACATGGCGACCCAGGCTATGACCTGGGTGAGTTTCATGATCACATCGCGCACACCCATGGCGGCTTGCATGACTTTTGTTGAGACGCGACCTGCGAATTCATTGTGGAAGAAGTCCATCGACTGACGCAGCATATAGCGATGCGCCAGCCAGCGGATGCGCATGGCGTAATTGCCGCGCATGCCCTGATTTTCGATGGTGTCAGCTGTGGCAGCGATCGTCGGCTGGATCAATACGGCGAGGGCGGCATAGAATAGCAGCTCCCATTTGTTGTCGGCCCAGAAGGTGCTGCGGTTGGCATTGCCAAGTGTGTCCACCAAGGTGCCGACATAAGCGAACAGGCGCACCTCGATGACGGCCAGCGTGATCGACAGAATAAACCCAATGATGATAAGTGGGTAGAAGGGTTTGGTGTAGTGACGGATGAAGCCCCAGGTGGTGCCCGGAGGTTTCGTCGGTTGCTCCGCCGGGAAGCTGTCAACGCGGCGTTCAGCCCAAGTGAAGAACCAGTTCATGTATCGCTCTATTTTGCAAATTGAACCGGCGGGAATACGCGTGGGGTTCGCTGAGTCTGCCCTCAGCCCTTCCGTATATCGGATTATGCGGCTTCTGCCAACTCAGCGCGTTTCAGGGCTGATTTGAGGGCGGTGAGGCAGGTGGGGTCGAACGCCAAGCCTACGTCTTTGTCCATGATGACGAAAGCTTCTCTGGCGGACATGGCTTTGCGGTAGGGGCGGTCGGCGGTCAACGCGTCAAACACATCGGCGACGGTGACGATGCAGGTTCCCAAGGTGATTTCGCCGGCTTTCAGGCGGTGGGGATAACCCTTGCCGTCCAGGCGTTCGTGGTGGTGGGCGGCGATGTCGGCCATGTCGGCGAAGGCGGTGACGGACTTCAGGATGTTTTGCGAATGAACGGGGTGGGTTTTGATCACGGCATATTCTTCATCGGTCAGTTTGGCCGGTTTATCGAGAATGGTGTTGGAAATGGCAAGCTTGCCAATATCGTGAAGAAGGGCCGCACGGCGCAACCAGCGGCGATGGGGTTCGGCGTGGCCCAGTTCCTCGGCAATCAAATCGGTGAATACCGCCACACGATCAGAGTGACCGCTGGTGAAGGGGCTTTTTGAATCAATGACCATGGCGAAGCCCTTGGCAACGCGGTCCAAATCATCCTCGGTGGCCATGCGTTGGTGATCAGCTGGTTCGAGGCTTAGAACATGGCTTTGCAGCTCTGGCGATGACAGGGGTTCCCACAGGCCGTCCCAATCGGCGAGAGCTATGAAGACTTCCACCAGATCGGGGGCAAACCACGTGCCGGAACGGCTTTCGATTTCGCGGATGGCGGCGTCCTTGCCTGAGGCTGTGTGAAACACGTCCGCCACTTGCGAGAGCAGGGCGATTTGCGCCGCAGTTGGAATTTTTCGGGCGGCGATGCCTTCGGGTTTGCCGCGCCCGTCCCAATGCTCATCAAGGTTTTGAATGGACGTCGCGACATCGTCGGAAAAGCCCATCATGCGGGCAATGTCAGCACCCCGGTGGCAGCGGGCTTCGATAAGTTCCTTTGAAATCTCGCCACCGTTCTTCATGATGTTGACGACGGCGCGGAACCGTTCGGCCATGCCGGATTGCAGCCCGGTATGGGAAAGAACGAAACGCAGTGCCTGACTGAGGCTGCCGTCGATCAATTTGAAGTCGGATTTGAAGGTGAGGTCGTCAGTCAGATAAAGCTGACAAATGCGGGCGGCATTGGATGAGCACCCTAAGTCTTTCAGCAGTAGCGTGTAATAAAGTTCCGACAATTCGGGCGGTGACAGGTTGATGGCCTTGCCAATGTGGGTGCCGATCCAGCAGGCGCGGATACAATGACCTTGAGGTTGGCCCTCCGTCAGATCCAAGGCGTGAGAAAGGGCGGACAAGAGTTCTGCGCTGCGGATGCTTTGGGTCATGCGGCATTGTGGTGGCAATGGTCTTAAAACGGGGTAAAGGCATGGTTTCGTCTCACCCCAGAGGATCTCTGCCTTGTGCTTAAAAAAGATCGGGTCGGGTCTGGCAATTCCTGTTCGGCCTGCCTAGATAAATGTACCTAAACTAATCACAGAAACCTGAGGCAACAGCATGACGATAGTGACTGAATATTCTCCACCGAAAGTTTGGACTTGGGACAAGGAGAACGGGGGCACATTTGCGTCCACGAATCGGCCGATTGCCGGGGCGACCCATGACAAGGTTTTGCCAGTGGGCAAACACCCGCTGCAGCTTTATTCCATGGGCACACCCAACGGCCAAAAGGTCACGATCATGCTGGAGGAGTTGTTGCAGCTTGGGGAGAAGGGTGCAGAATATGATGCCTGGCTGATTGAGATTGGAAAAGGCGACCAGTTCGGTTCGGGCTTTGTGGGCATCAATCCCAATTCGAAAATCCCGGCTTTGATGGACCATTCCATGACGCCGCCAACACGGCTTTTTGAATCTGGTTCGATGCTGGTTTATCTGGCTGAAAAGTTTGGCCACTTCCTGCCGCGCGAAGGGGCTGCCCGCACTGAAGTGTTGAACTGGCTGTTCTGGCAAATGGGCTCAGCGCCGTTTGTGGGCGGTGGCTTTGGTCATTTTTATGCCTATGCGCCGACAAAGCAGGAATATCCCATCAACCGCTATGCCATGGAAGCCAAGCGCCAGCTTGATGTGTTGGACCGCACACTTGCTGCAACGCGTTTTGTTGCGGGTGAAGCATACACAATCGCGGATATGGCGATTTGGCCGTGGTACGGTGGATTGGTGCTGAATGCTTATAGCGCAGCCGAATTTCTGGACATGCCGTCCTATAAAAATGTGGTGCGCTGGACGCATGAGATACTGGACCGCCCAGCCGTTCAACGCGGGCGGATTGTGAATCGCTCGTGGGGGCCCGAAACAGAGCAGCTGCGGGAACGGCATGACGCAAGTGATATCGACGCAGTTTTGAAGGGTTGAGTGAAATAGCTCTGACAAACGCATTGCATTGACATAAAGGGGCAGGTGAAATGGCCCCTTCTTTTTCACGAGTGCTTCCTCTGACCGTCGCGGCTGCGCTGTTCATCGAGCAGATGGACTCGACGATTATCGCCACATCGCTGCCGGATATTGCAAGGGATTTGGGGACGAGTCCGATTTCCTTGAAATTGGCTTTTACGACTTATCTGTTGGGCCTCACGGTGTTGCTGCCAATCAGCGGGTGGATGGCTGACAGGTTTGGGGCGCGGACGGTTTTCAGCTTGGCGATTGTGGTTTTCACTTCAGCCTCAGTGGCCTGTGGGTTTGCGGAAAACCTCGAATGGCTGGTGGTGTGCCGGGGCTTGCAGGGGGCAGGGGCCGCAATGATGGTGCCGGTCGGTCGCATCATTATCTTGCGGGCGGTGCCAAAGTCGCAGTTGCTGGATGCCATTGCCTGGTTGACAATTCCCGCACTTATCGGGCCGGTGATTGGGCCTCCCATTGGGGGTTATATTACAACGGTTTATGACTGGCGGTGGATATTCTGGATGAACCTGCCGTTCGGTGTGTTTGCGTTGGGCCTTGCCCTGTGGAAGTTGCCAAATTTCAAGGCGGATGTTCCCCCACCCCTCGATTTCAAAGGCTTTTTACTTTCGAGTTTGGGCCTGACACTGGCGGTGATGGGGATGACGGTGGCAGGGCGCGGGCTTTTCAGCGGAACACAAGTTGTTGTCATGATCGTTTCTGGTCTGCTGTTGTTGTGGGCCTACTGGGTTCACTCCAATCGCATTGTCCATCCCATTCTGGATTTCCGGTTGATGCGCTATCTGAGCTTCCGGCAGTCGATCATCGGCGGAAATCTGTATCGGATTGCCATTGGTGCAACACCGTTTCTCATCCCCCTGATGCTGCAACTCGGCTTTGGGTTTTCCGCTTTTCAGAGCGGTTTGATCACGTTCGGATCGGCACTGGGGGCATTCCTGATGAAATTTACGGTGTCGCCGCTGGTCAAGCGGTTTGGCTATCGCAATGTATTGATCGTCAACAGCGTGCTGAGTTGCGCCATGTTTGCAGCCAAAGCCAGTTTCACGGCCACCATGCCTGTGCTGGTGATGTTCGGAATTTTGCTGGTGTCGGGCTTCATGCGATCCTTGCAGTTTTCAGCCCTGAACACGCTGGCCTATGCCGATATTGACTCTGCCGATATAGCGCGGGCGAATGCCTTGTATACCGTTTTGCAACAGCTGTTTCTGGCCATTGGCGTGGCGGTGGCGGCATTTTTGCTGGATGCGCGGCTGTGGTGGGCCGGGCGGGATGAATTGGTGGCGGGCGACTTTTCGTTTGCGTTGATCGTCGTTGCGGTTGTCTCGTCTTTGGCGGTGTTCTCGTACGTGAAGCTCGACGCAAATGCCGGTTCGTCCATTTCCGGACGGGCCGTCGACTGAGACATGATGACAAAAATGACAGGTTGGTTCACGTTTGTTTGAGTATAAGTGGTGGTGATGTGAAACCATTTCCGTCCCGGACTACGTTATATCAAGTAAGAACCAGGAGCCACATTATGAACCGTCGATTAGCACTCTCACTTTCCGCACTCACAACCTTGTCCGCTTGGGCGCTTATTGCCGGGCGCGGCCAGGCCACCTCAACTGAAGGTGTCTTTGAAATCACCAAAACACCGGAGGATTGGAAGAAAATTCTGTCACCGGAAGCTTTTGCTGTTTTGCGCGAAGAATCAACAGAGCGGCCGTTTACCAGCGCCCTGTTGGAAGAAAAGCGCAAAGGCACGTTTAATTGTGCTGGCTGTGACTTGCCGTTGTTTGCGTCGGAAACGAAATATGAGTCAGGTACCGGCTGGCCCAGTTTTTATGATTTCATGCCGAAGGCCATTGGCACAAAGGAAGATAACACGCTGTTTGCAACCCGCGTGGAGGTGCATTGTGCACGCTGCGGAGGCCACCAGGGCCATGTGTTCGAAGATGGCCCGCAACCCACGGGACTGCGCTATTGCATCAACGGTGTGGCGCTGAAGTTTGCGGCGGCGGCCGCCTAGGGCGAAACAGGTCTGCGGGGTGGAGGTGAGTCAGTATTTCCGCCCTCCGTATGGGAACTGTTGCATAATTACGAACTTGTTCCACGAGCCCTTCGAGGCTCGCGTTGCTCGCACCTCAGGGTGAGGGACATCAGCAGGTTACCTCACCCTGAGGTGCCCACGTCGTGGGCCTCGAAGGGTTTTCAAAGCAAAAACTCGAAGTGTGCAATGGTTCTTTCGCTCCACTAAAATTTGCGCAAGAATTTCGAAACAGACTTCCGCTAGACTGGGTTCATGAGTGAACCCGATGTGCTTTTGCATGACGTGCCATTTCCGAAAGTGTTGCGCATTGGTTTATGTGCCGCCGGGGTGATCGTCGTTTTTCTCGTGACTTACGAATTGTGGCGTGGTGTGTGGCCGTTGAATCTCACCTCGCCGTTTTTTGCCTTCATTGTTTTCGGAGGATGGTTCGTCGGTTTTGCAGTTTTCCTTGCAGGGCTTTTGACGGGGCCAAAGATTTACGAATTTCGGCTTGGTGAATTCACGGTGAGCGAGACGTTGTTTCGGCGCACGAAACGCAAGAGTTACCCTGTTGCTGAAATTGCGAATCTCAAAACCATCACCGATACTTCATCTGACGGGCCGGATGTGTACTATGTCGAGATTACAACAACTTCGGGTGCGATTCATAAATCGCGGATGTTTGATACAGTCGTGACGGCGCGGAAATTTGAAGCGGAGTTCCGGCGCGCGCTGGGCCTTTGAAGGTGCGAGACAAGCGTTTTAATTTTGTCTAGATGCTGTGGCGTTACCGATTCAGGAGTATTTTGCATGACCGAAACCAGCGCCAAGCCGCCATTGCCCGACCACCTGAGTGTTGACCCGCGCAGTCCGTTTTTCAACGAGGCGGTGTTGCAGCATCAGATCGGTATTCGCTTCAATGGTGTGGAGAAAACCACAGTGGAGGAATACTGCATTTCCGAGGGCTGGGTGCGCTTGCCCGCCGGTGGCAAATCCAAGGACCGCTATGGCAACCCGATGACGGTGAAGATCAAAGGCACGGTTGAGGTCTATTACGTGGCCTGACGTGGGGCCCACCTGTGTCGGACAAATTTCAAAATTAACTTAAATTGCAAGTTTTTGTTTTTTCGTCGGCAATTGAAGGCTAATTTTCAAGTTTTCACGGGCTCTGCTGAAACGTGCGGGGCCGTGCAGGTGTAAGTCGTGAGTGAAAAACTGAAGAACGACACTGCAATTCATCCCGCTGACGCTGTCGCGTTGGCGCTGGACCGTGCAAACAGTCTGCTGATCGTTCTGATGGACCTTTACGAGTCGCGGGGTGAAGCTTTTGTGGCTGGCAATCCGTTCATTGTGCACGGCATGTCGGCGGTAAGTGATCTTTTGACAGAGGCGCGCAATGCGCTCTCGGACTTGAATGAAAACTACGATTTGAATGTGGTTGCAGCCAAGCCCGCACCAGCGGCCACCAACATCGTGGAACTGGCCGCCAAGCCGCAGGAGGCGGTGGCTGTGGGTGTAACGGTGTCAAAGCCAGTGTTGAAGCCCATCGCGGCAGCCGTTGTGACGCTGAAAGAAGCGGATGAGGGCGGGGACAAGATTGCCAAGAGTTATCGTCAGCTTTGAATCTCAGAGGTTGTTTTGAGCGTGGGATTGACGCCGACCCCCTTGATTATCAAGCTGCTGATTTCAACGTGCGACGAACGATGTCTGTGTCCTTGCTGAGCAATGTCAGCAATACGCGGGCAGGGCCATCAGGCACGCGGCGGCCTTGTTCCCAATTGCGAAGTGTCGAGACCGATACGCCGATTTGTTGCGCAAAGGCGGTTTGACTGAGGCCCGTTTTGGCGCGGATTTTGGCGGCGTCAATGTCAGCGGGAATGTGGATTTTTCCACCTTTAAGTTTGCCCGTGCGCAGGAAACCGCCGGCTTCTTTCATGCCTTGCATCAGGCCATCAAAATCTGCTTTTTTCATTTTATGCTCCTGAACTGCGTAGTGAACGTTTCTGACATTGCCGATAGTGATTTCTTTTGTGTCGGCGATAAATCTGATGCTTCATTCTTGGCAAAAGCCCACATCAAAATGGCTGGGTAGCCCTCGTTGTAATACCAATAGATCACCCGCCCACCGCCGCGCTTGCCCCGACCTTGCAGGGGAATACGAAATTTCCGTAGTCCGCCCGTTCCGGGTATAACGTCGCCAATTGCGGGGCTTGCCGAAATCATCAAAACAACGCTCTCTCTTTCCGAAGCCGACATGATCTTTTCGGCTTTGGAGAGATAGGCGGCGGTTTCAATAACAGCAACGAGCATGAGCGTAGATACGCCAATGGCGCATGTACGTCAATGGCGTAGTTGGAGGTCCTTTCTCTCTTGGCGAAGCTGGGGGCTACTCCTCACGACTTCGGCTCTAGGGAGGGAAGTGCGGGACAGTTCGCAGACATAGTAAAGTGAGGTGTCACCGTAATCGTCACCGTAATCAAGACATAGTAAAGTGAGGTGTCACCGTAATCAAAGTGAGGTGTCACCGTAATCGGGACTGCTTCGCATTGCAGAGCGAGATGCGGCAAGTTAGATAAACGCAAGTATTGTTGAACTTGCGTTTTCTCACCCACGCTCCACAAACGTATCAATCACGCGCTTTTCGCCTGCCTTATCAAAATCCACTGTCAGCTTGTTGGCATCGACACTTGTGACGTTTCCGTAGCCGAATTTTTGGTGGAAGACTCGGTCTCCGACTTCGTAGCCCAGGCCTTCGGCGCCGACGATGTCGCTTGCGGCTTCGCGGAAGGTGGGGGTACTGCGGAGGGTGTCGCCGCGACTTTGTCTTTCGCTGGCGCGTTGCCAACCGGGGGTGGCGTAGGTTGATTCTTTTTTGAAGCTGCCTGCGGTGTCGAAGCGTGAGCCGCCGTAGGAGCCGATGCCGTAGCCGCCGTAGCTTGTGGTCATGGGGACCACATCGACGTGGATGGCGGGGAGTTCGTCGAGGAAACGGGATGGTATTGCGGATTGCCATAAGCCGCGCACTTGCCGGTTTTGGGCGAAGCTGATGGTGGCGCGGGATTTGGCTCTGGTGATGCCGACATAGGCGAGGCGGCGTTCCTCTTCCAGTCCGGCGCGGCCGTTTTCGTCGAGGCTGCGCTGGTGCGGGAACAAGCCTTCTTCCCAGCCCGGCAAAAACACTGTGCCGAATTCCAGGCCCTTGGCGGAGTGCAGCGTCATGATGTTGATCTCGTCGGTGTTGGCACCCTGGTCACGGTCCATGACCAATGAGATATGTTCCATGAAGCCTGCGAGGTTTTCAAACTCGCCCATGGAACGCACGAGTTCCTTGAGGTTTTCGAGTTTGCCTTGCGCCTCCGGGGATTTGTCGTTTTGCCACATCTCGGTGTAGCCCGACTCGTCCAAGATGATTTCCGCGAGTTCGGTCTGGGGCAGGGCGTCGCGCTGATGCCGCCAGCGGGTGAAGCTTTCCAATAGCAGGCGCAATGAAGTGCGGGCCTTGTTGGGCAGTTTGTCTGACGCGACCATGCTGGTGGCCGCCACAAAAAGTGAGGTGCCCTGCCTGCGGGCGACGTCGTACATTTTCTTCACCGACGCATCGCCAATGCCGCGCTTGGGGGTGTTGATGATGCGCTCGAATTTCAAATCATTGTCGGGCGACAGCACCACGGCGAGATAGGCGACGGCGTCTTTGATTTCGGCGCGTTCATAAAAGCGTGGGCCGCCAACGACACGATAGGGCAGGCCCAGTGTAATGAAGCGGTCTTCAAAGCTTCGCATTTGGAACGATGCGCGGACAAGGATGGCCATGTCGGCGTAGCGTTCGCCTTTTGCATAGAGACTTTCGATGTCATCTCCGACGGTGCGGGCTTCTTCTTCCGAGTCCCAATGTCCCCGCAGTTTGATTTTTTCGGTTTCGTTTTTGGTGGTGTGCAAGGTCTTTCCGAGGCGGGCTTCGTTTTTGGAAATCAGTCCGGAGGCGGCGCCCAGAATGTCGGGCGTGGAACGATAGTTCTGTTCGAGGCGGATGACTTTCGCACCGGGGAAATCTTTCTCGAAGCGCAGGATGTTGTCCACTTCCGCGCCGCGCCAACCGTAAATTGATTGGTCGTCGTCCCCCACGCAGCAAATGTTTTTGTGGCCTTGGGCGAGCAGGCGGAGCCACAAGTATTGTGCGATGTTGGTGTCTTGATACTCATCCACCAACATGTATTTGAAACGCTCCTGATAGGTTTTCAGAACGTCGGGGTTTTCCTGGAACATGCGCAGGGGTTCGAGCAGCAGATCGCCAAAGTCTGCGGCGTTGATGATTTTCATGCGAGCCTGATAGTCGGCGTAGAGTTTGGCACCGAGGCCGTTGCCGTATGCGTATCCCTCAGCTTGCGGAACCTTGTCAGGCGTGAGGCCACGGTTTTTCCAGCCGTCGATCATGTTGGCGAGTTGGCGTGCGGGCCATCGCTTCTCGTCGATATTTTCGGCTTCGAGCAATTGCTTCAACAAGCGCAGTTGATCGTCGTCGTCGAGAATGGAGAAGCCCGAGCGCAGGCCGCAGAGTTCGGCGTGGTTGCGCAGAATCTTGACGCCGATGGAATGGAAAGTGCCAAGCCATGTCATGCCCTCCACCATGCCGCCAATGAGCATGCCGATCCGCTCTTTCATTTCGCGTGCGGCCTTGTTGGTGAAGGTGACGGCGAGGATTTGATTGGGCCAGGCTTTGCGCAAGGTGAGCACGTGGGCGAGCCTTGTGGTGAGGACGCGGGTTTTGCCGGTGCCGGCCCCAGCGAGGACGAGCAATGGGCCGTCGATGGACAATACTGCGTCGCGCTGTTCGGCGTTCAGGCCTTTGAGATATTGAGGATCAGGAGCCGCCATGGCGCGTGCGGCCAAGCCGCCGGGAGCGGGCAAATGCGGTTCGTCGTCGAAGTCAGCAAGGTCGATGGGGGTCATTCAAAAAGCTAAAGGGGACAGAGATTCGTTTCACTGTCCCCTATAGCAGATGTTCGAGATTTGTTCAGGCCGCTACTTGAAAATCAGTCGCTTTGCAGGGGACCGGGTTTTTTGGACTGCGCATCTGTTCGATGGTGGCGTGCCAGTGCGCGGCCATATCGGTATCGCCCTGTTTCAGGCAGAAATCTGCGTGGCGAATCGCTTCGCGCATGGCTTGGGGGCCGTGGGCAAAAACCAGTGCTTCAGCAAAGTGCTGGTAACCGTTGTTCGTCATGGGAGCCTCCTTCTTTTTTTGATGCGTCGTTGAGATGCATCATCAAACCTGAATGGGGCCTGAATTTTACAGGGGTGTGACGATTATGGGGCGGAGTCGTCTAAACGCTGGATGTTGACAAGACTTATGGCAGCTTTTGTCAACTTTTCATCATGTGTAATGAGGATTGAATTTGTAGCCATGGCGATTGAAACATAGTTTGCGTCGTATGAGGTCGTGTTGTGGCGCATGTCCCAAATCGACTCATAGAGCGTGATCGTTGGAACGACGATCAATGGTATACCTGCCACGAAGAGTTTGAATGCCGCGAACTCAGCAGCGGTCAGATTTCTCCTACGATCGATGCGTCGCAATCCACTCATGCATTCGATTTCAAAGTGTTGCGGCACGAGAATTGTTTGAGATTTTAGCAGGGACACAAGGCCGTTCCAGCAAGACGGGTCAAAATATCCATCCAATGCCGCTGAAGTATCCAGGACGATCATTTTTGATAAGGACGAGGTGCTTCATAAAAACCGTAGCGCTCGTCCAATTCTGCTTCTCTTTCAGAGCGCGCTTCTTGTACTGCCTTTTGTACAACGTCGCGGGGTATGTTTGGACGTGGCAAATTTATGAGGCGCTCCATTACTTCATCAATCGAAGGATTTGAAGCCAAACGTGAGAGCTCTTGACGCAAGTATTCGGAAAGAGAAAGTCCTTTGCGTTTTGCCCGGCCGACCAATACTTGGTGAAGGTCGCTGTCAAAATCCCGAATGTGAATGTGTGTACCCATGCATGCAGTTTGCATGCAAGTCTGCAATAAGTCAAGTTTTTCGCGGTATCCCGATCTTATGCCCGACTTGAGCCGGCACGTGCACAGCCCTGTGCTCCACGGCCATTGCGTCAATCCGCGCCTTCACGTCATCGGGGAAATTTGAGGTTTTGTGGGTTGTCAGATCGACATGACTGACCATGACTTCGAGGATGCAGGCGACGGTTGTTTGGTCGGGCAGGCGCATTTGTTGGACGTAATGAACGCGCTTGTGGTCGTGGTCGATGATTTGGCTGGAGATTGTGACTTTGTCCGTGGGCTGAACTTCGCGGAGATAGGAGCAGTGGGTTTCGAGCGTGAAAAAGCTGTTGTTGGTCGATTTAACGTAATCCGGGCCGAGGCCGAGTGCTGCAAACATTTGGTCAGCGGCGCGGTCGAACAATACGCCGTAATAGGCCATGTTGAAGTGACCGTTGTAATCGATCCACTGGCTTTCGATGGTCATGGTTGTGGAGATATGCGGCTGAGCTTCGGGCATGGCGGACTCTTTAAAGTGTGTTAGATTTGTCAGTATGGATCATGGTTCAACACACCCAGGCACTCAAGACGCTATCCGACGTTTGCACAACCTGCTGGGTGACAGGCTTTCCACGGCCCCTGCGGTGCGGGAGCAGCATGGAAAAGACCTAACGTGGAACGCTGGGGCGCCGCCGGATGCTGTGGCTTTCGTGCGATCCACTGAAGAGGTTCAAAATGTGGTGCGGGTGTGTGCAGAATTGCGGGTGCCGGTGATTCCGTTTGGCACGGGCACATCGCTGGAGGGGCATTTTACAGCACCGTGGGGCGGAATATCGATTGATCTCAATGGCATGAACACCATTCTGGAAGTGAATTCTGAGGATCTGGATTGCCGGGTTGAGGCTGGGGTGACACGGAAGGCTTTGAATACACACTTGCGAGACCAGGGCATGTTCTTCCCGATTGACCCTGGGGCCGATGCCTCTTTGGGTGGCATGGCCGCGACGCGGGCTTCCGGCACCAATGCCGTGCGCTATGGCACGATGCGCGAGAATGTAATGGGCCTCACCGTGGTGATGGCAGACGGTTCGATTGTGAAAACCGGGGGCAGGGCAAAAAAGTCATCAGCCGGATATGACCTCACACGGCTCATGGTGGGCAGTGAGGGAACGCTGGGCGTTATAACTGAGGTTGGGTTAAAGCTGCAAGGTATCCCAGAGGCCATGGTGGCGGGTGTCTGTACGTTCCCGTCGGTTGATGCGTGTTGTTTGACGACGATTGAAACCATTCAAAACGGTATTCCCGTGGCGCGGATTGAACTGGTGGATGCGGAACACATCAAGGCGCTGAACGCCTATTCAAAACTTTCCCTTGCAGTTGCGCCAACGTTGTTTGTGGAATTTCACGGCACGATCGCAGGCGTGAAAGAACAATCCGAACTGTTCCAAGACATTGCGGCTTCATATGGGGGCGGTGATTTTCAGTGGGCCAGCCAGGAAGAAGATCGTTTGAAACTGTGGCAGGCGCGGCATGATGCATTCTGGGCGGCAAAGTCCATGATGCCCGGCATGGACGCGCTTTCGACGGATGTGTGCGTGCCGATATCCCACTTGGCCGAATGTGTTGAAGCGACGCGCATGGATTTGGAACAGAGTGGAATATTTTGCCCCATGATTGGCCATGTCGGTGACGGCAACTTCCATGTGGGGATGTATTGCAATCCCGACGATCCTGTTGAAGTGAAGGCCCTGAAAATGGCCTATGATCGGTTGATTGACCGGGCCCTCGCCATGGGTGGTACTTGCACGGGTGAGCATGGCATCGGGCAGGGCAAACGCAAGTATCTGCGACAGGAACATGGGGCTGGTGTTGACGTGATGATTGCCATCAAAAAGGCACTCGACCCACAGAACATCATGAACCCTGGTAAAAATGCCGGACCGGATTTTGCATGAGTATCTGGAAGTCACCTGTATTTTATTTTGGTGTGTTGTTGATGCTGCTGGTGACGGCGGCGTTGGCTGCGCCTTACGTGGTGAACTGGAACAACTACCGCGACCAGCTTCAAACCTATGGGCGGAAAATCAGCGGACGTGAAGTGACCATTGGTGGCGACATCGCCGTCAAGCTGTTTCCCTACCCGCAATTGGAAGCGCGCGAGGTGACCATCGGCAACCCCGGTGGATTTGCGAATGTAGCTTTTGTGCAGGCTGACGTGGTGCGGGTGCGCCTGTCGCTGGGTGGATTGTTCAATGGTTCGATTGATGTGGAAAGTGTTGAAACGGAAAAGCCGATTGTCAATTTGCAACGCAATGCATCCGGCGACGTGAATTGGATATTTACGCCAGAAGAAAAAGTAACGGGAGCGGGGCTGTTGTCACGCGTCAAGCTGGACCAGATTGATGTGCGGTCGGGCGTTGTGTCTTATGATGATTTGAAGGCAGGACATTCCACACTGTTCACGGGGTTAAACGCTGTGCTGTCTGCGCAAAGCATTCTTGGGCCATGGCGCATGAAAGGTGATGTGCGCTGGAGCGATGTGCCGCTGCAGTTGACGGTTACAACAAGTGCCAAACAACCCGATACACCGATGAGCTTTACTTTGAAACTGGCACCGTTGGATTTGGGCTTGCCGCAAGCGGCACTGGAGGGCACCTGGAACGGCGAGGTTTTTGAGGGGGCTGTGCGCATTGATCCGCAAACATCCACCGGCGAAAAAACCAGTGGAGAGAGCACTTTCAAGCCACTCTCACTGCAGGCCAAGGTTGAAGTCTCAGACAGGCGATTAAGCCTCTTGAAAATTCGCATTGCGCCAGCAGACCGCAAAGACAGTGGCACCCTGATTGAAGGTGATGCCGTTGTGCAGTTTGGCGCGCAGGCCTTGGCACAAATTGATTTGAAATCGCCGCGCATCAATCTCGATACGCTGGTGGGTTCGGGTGTGCTGCAACAGTGGCGTGATGGTGGGTTGTTGCAGGTGGCAAACCTGCTGCTGTCCAAAATGCCAGCGAAAATGATTGCCGAGTTCAAGTTAAACATCAGTACACTGACATCTGGCGGGCAGGCGTTGAATGACGTGCGTCTGACGGGCAATGTGCAACCCGAAGCCATACGCATTCACGAGTTTGCGGCTGAATTGCCGGGACGTTCGACCAGTCAGTTCAACGGCATTATTTTTCCGGGGCAAACGTCCGCGCAACTGGGAGGCAAGCTGACATTCCAAAGTCAGGACCTGCGGTCTTTCATGGGTTGGCTTCTGCCGGAGTGGAAAAGCAGTTTTGCTGAACATTGGACTGGCAGCCGGGGGCAACTGAATGTTTCGGCTTCGACACTGGATTGGTCGTCGCAGCAGCTGAGTTTGGATGGCATCGCCTATGCATTGGACGGTGTTGCAGGCACAGCAAAGCTGTCGCGGCGGTTCGGTGCAGCACCACAGTTCACAGTAGAAGTGGACGCGGGCGCCATAGATGTGGATGGACTGGTGCCCAATGGCTGGTCGATTTTGCGGGATGGTGGCTTGCCGACGCTGGGGGCGTTGACCGCGCAACGGGACTCTTCAGATGGTTCTGAACGGCAAGTTGACCTGCGTGCCAAGTCGATTTTGCTGAATGGTGTTACGGCAGAACTCGTCCATGTCGGGTTTTCCACGGGTCCGCGCGGCTTTCAATTGAAGGTGATGGACATTGGCAATGTGGGTGGTGCCAAACTTTCAGGCGGGGGCAATTTGGTGGACCAAGGCAATGGCCCGGAAGGTGACATTGCGTTTAAACTTGACGCGCAGGATCCGCGCGGATTTCTGCGCCTTGCCGGCCTGGAATATGGCGGCAGCACGTGGGCGAATGCTTTGGGGACAACGCAGATCGACACAAAGGTTACAGCCAGGCCACAGAAGAGCGGGGTCGAGTTTTCAGTTGTCATGCGCGGATCGAGTGGTGCGTTGAACATGGAAGTCGTGGCCAATGTCAGCGAGTTGGAAAAGGGCCGGGGTGCAATGGTTGCGGCATCCGGTGGATTGAACAGTGCTGACAGCGCGGCTTTGGCAAAGCTTGTCGGCGTGGTCCCGGCCATCGTCGCGGGACGCGGCGATGTGACGTTTGAGTTCAAGGGATCGCTGGATGAAGGCTTTACGTTTGCGACGACTGTGAAGGCGCTCGATGTGGTGGCCAAGCTCGAGGGAAAGGCTGACCCTCAACTTGCGTTTTTTGGTGTGAATGGAGGTTTTTCGGCAGCTGCCGCTGATGGGCGGGCCTTGTTCCAGGCTGTTGGACTTCCTTTGGACGCGAAGGTCGGGCAGCCGCTTGATTTCAAAATATCGGTTGCGGCCAAGGACAGCGCACTGGTCTTCAGCGACATCGCGGGCCAATGGGCAGGGCGACGGTTTTCGGGCAATGCCGAAATGACGTCAGCAGGGCGCGTGCAGGCTGACATTGAAACTGACAGACTGGATGTACGTGAAGCGTTGGCACTGGTGTTTATGCCGTGGGAGGGACCGGTTGCTGATGCATCAGAAAGCTTTGTCGATGTCTCGGTGTCCGCATGGACAGGTGATGTTTTCATCAGGCCGATGCAGTTTGAAACGGCGACATCTCCTCCGCAAAACGAAGTGGTTGTAGGTTTGGGTTTTGAAAAAGAGGAACGACGACTGTCGATTTCTGCACCCGGTCAACAGGGTTTGAACGCTGACGTGGCTTTGAAACCCCAAGGCGAAAGTTTTGTGTTGTCGGGTGAGGCGCGCTGGCAGGTAAATTTGGCTGACCATTTGAAAACACCGGAGGGTGCGGGTTTGGCCACGGGGCAAATGATGGTCGACGGTGCGTTCAGCGCTTCTGGCCGGAGCCCGGCGGCGATGCTTGCGACATTGGATGGACAGGGACGTTTTGGATTGACTGATGCCGCACTTCCGCGTTTGACGCTTGACGGATTTGCAACTGATGTGTTGAGCGCAAAAACCTCTGACGCACTGAGTGCAGCGTTGCGAAAACTTGATCAGGCACCCGGAACGGCCATCGGCCAGCGCGTGGGCATAGTGACAGCGAAGTCAGGTGAACTTGTGTTTTCAGAGGTTGAACTTTCAACCTCGGATGTGAGGGCGAGGGTTGCTCCGGTTTATGATGCGTCCTCTGGAGACATGAGAATTGTTGTGTCGGTTGCCATCCCCGTTCGCAACGATCTTCCTCCCGTCACCGTCACTTATAGCGGCGGCAATGCTGCGATGGCTGTGCGCAATGGCTCGTCAGCTTTGGCTGCAAAGTTGGGCTATGAGCTGTTGTCGAAAGAAATGGCGGAACTTGAGAAACTTCAGCAGGAACAGCAAGCGTTTCTGGCCAAAGAAGAAGCGCAGCGGGTTGAGGATGCTCAACGCTTTACCGACTACCAAAACACAAAAGCCGAACTGCGCCAGCAGGCACGCGTCAGGCGGTTTCATTTGGCCGGGCGCGACGCACGGGATAAAGCTTTAAGTGCAATTGTCGATGAGGCGGTCAAATTCAGCGCGGTTCGCGCGAAGCTGGATTTGGCCCGGCATGCCCGCAGGCTTGAAGTGCGCCGCGTTGGACAGCCTTAAACGGACTTGTTGTTGAGGACCCAGACGCGGATGGCTGATGACAGGTTGCGTTCACCGCGGTGCTGGTCAATTTCGCTGACGATGGTGGCGATACTTTTGTTGTGAGCGCTGGCAGCGGCGG
Organism: Hyphomicrobiales bacterium; assembly: GCA_031421835.1. Classification (GTDB taxonomy): domain Bacteria; phylum Pseudomonadota; class Alphaproteobacteria; order Rhizobiales; family Aestuariivirgaceae; genus Aestuariivirga. Next base: position 42,392 of record JANOPL010000010.1, read on the forward strand.
TCAGTTGTGCCCAAAATTCCGGTTCGAGTGAAACAGACGTGCAGTGGCCTGCAATCGAAAGGGAACGCTTCAGGTCCTTTGTCATCACTCCTCGCGCTTGTGCGCGGTGAAGGCTTTATCGGCTCGTTTTGTTTCGGCTTTTTGCAAGCGCTTGTCGGCTTTGCTTTGACCGAACTTCAGACGATTGGCGTCCGCACGTTTGGCTTCTTCATCCCGCTGTTTGCTTTTGCGCATCTGCCGCAGGTTGATGACGTCCGCCATAGGGCTAAGGTTTCACAGTGCAGGTTTTGGCTTCATCGAGTGGCAGGCCGATGATGTAGTCCATCATGATGCGCACGAGGCATGCCTCGTACTTCCGGTCAGACTGCGTCATGTCGGCTGAGTCATAAGTTGCAATCATGCCATGGTGATGAACACGCGCCTGGTTCTGTCCACTTTTGCCAAACACAATGAGTCTGTCTTCGGGAGCGACGTAGAGAGCCGTTTTCTTGGGTTCCTTGCTCTTTTCAAATGCAAAAGGCGCGCACATCTGGGCGACACTAAATGTTGCTCTTGCGGGAACGCTGCTGTCGATACCGCACTCTTGAATTTGGTCTGATATGGTGTTCAGCGTCAGGTCAAGGTTCTTGTTTCTGCTCAATTTCTTGCCGGTGATTTGTTCCACAAATGCTTTTGTGAATGTGGCTGTGAGGGCCACGCCTTTTTTCGCATCTTCGGCAGAGGGCACATTGATGGTGCCACTGTCAGGTTCAACCACCACGACTTCACGTCCATTGAAGCGAGGCAAGGGGTCGCCTTTCAAGGCGGTCAGCAGCAGGTAAATGAAGGGCATGGCCACAATCACGGCGATGGCCGCGATAACAGTATTCTTATTCATGATGGGGCCAACATGTTTTCCGGTTTAACGATGGCATCAAAATCATCCGCTGGGATTCCGTCTCTTATGGCTTCTTCGCGCAAAGTCGTGCCGTTCTTGTGGGCTGATTTGGCGATCTTTGCAGCTCGGTCATAGCCATATTTTTCTTTCAAAGGCGTTACCAACATCAGGGAATTGGCAAGGCCCTTGGCAATGTTGTCAAGGCGCGGCTCCATGCCGACAACGCAATTTTCGGTGAAGCTGACGGCGGCATCGGCCAACAGGCGCACGGACTGCAGGAAATTATAGGCCATGACGGGGTTGAAAACGTTGAGTTCAAAGTGGCCTTGGGAGCCGGCAAAACTCATGGCGGTATTGTTGCCATGGATTTGTACGGCGACCTGGGTCAAGGCTTCGGACTGGGTGGGATTTACCTTACCCGGCATGATGGACGAGCCCGGTTCATTTTCGGGTAATGACAATTCGCCCAACCCGGCGCGGGGGCCGGACCCGAGGAATCGGATGTCATTGGCGATTTTGAAACAGCTCATGGCGACGGAGGTGATGGCGCCGTGAGTCATTACCATGGCGTCGTGGGCGGCGAGGGCTTCGAATTTGTTGGGGGCGGAGGTGAACTTGAGCCCCGTTATCGCAGCGATGCGTTCGGCCACCTTTTCAGCAAAACCCACAGGGCTGGCGAGGCCCGTTCCGACCGCAGTGCCACCTTGGGCAAGTTCCATCACATCGGGAAGAGTCATCTCTATCCGTTTGATACCATTCTCTATTTGCTGGGTGTAGCCTGAGAATTCCTGGCCCAAGGTGATCGGGGTTGCATCCTGCGTGTGGGTGCGGCCGATTTTAATGATATGGGCCCAAGCCTTGGCTTTGTCGTTCAGGGCGTTTCGCAACAGCTTTAAGGCCGGAAGCAGGCGGTGGACGATTTCTTCGGCACAGGCGATGTGCATGGCCGTTGGAAAGGTGTCGTTTGACGACTGTGACATATTCACGTGGTCATTGGGGTGGATGGGCTTTTTCGATCCCATTTCGCCGCCCAACATTTCAATAGCGCGGTTTGAAATGACCTCATTGGCATTCATGTTGGACTGGGTGCCCGACCCGGTTTGCCAGACCACCAAAGGAAAGTGAGCGTCCAGCTTGCCTTCAATGACTTCCTGAGACGCCTTGACGATGATGTCGCCCAGTTTGGCGTCGAGTTTGCCCAATGCCATATTTGTTTCGGCTGATGCGCGCTTGACGATGCCAAGGGCGCGCACGATGGGCTTTGGTTGTTGTTCCCAACCGATCTTGAAATTTTGCAACGAGCGCTGGGCCTGGGCCCCCCAATACTTCGTCGCGTCCACTTCGATAGGACCAAAGGTGTCGGTTTCAGTGCGGGTGGATTGCGTCATGACTCATCTCGCTGAAATTGCTGCGTTGCAATAGCATGGCACTCTCTGCGATGCGAGTCAGACGGTTATTATTGAACTAACCGCGGATCCAACAGATGACTTTTCCGGTCGACTGAATTTCGACGCGTTCAACGAAAGCCCCGCCCTTGGCATAGGTTTTGTTGCAGTATTCTCGTGCTCTCTTTCGAATGTCTTTTTTCTCTTTTTCAGACATGGCGTCGCGCTTTTTAGCGAACGCAACGCCCGCAAGCGGCGTGACAAAAGCTACAGTCAGCGTGGTCACAAGTACAAATTTTAGAATTTTTTTCATTGTCGTTCTCCGTCAGCCTGAAAACATATCAGGTCAAACGGCAACCGCAAGTGGTAGCTTTCATCCGATTCAGGTTATTTTTGCCAGACCGGATTGCTCCAGGCTTTTTTGCCGGCGTTGTCGATGGCGGTGATGCGGATCCAGGGGGATGGTTTTTCGAGGAGCCAGCCTTGCTCGAGTGTGGTCAAATCAAACTGTGCCGATGTGATGGCGCGGCCGTTTTTCACACAGCTGCGGGAGTTGCCGCACACCACCGCTATGGTGTCGACGGGCGACGTTTCAATTTCGATGTGTTTGCCGCTCATGCGAATGTCATGGAACAGCGGGCCTTGGGATGAATAGTGGTGACCTGCTTTCAAAGCAGTGAGCAGGGCATCATGGTCCAGGCTTTCGGCCTTGACGTGCACCCAGCCGCCGAAGTGATCGGGCGTTTTGAAATGGGCGTCATCGGTTGCAACGGCTGAGAGGCGGTGTCCTTCGTTCAACATCTGGTCAAGCAGATAAAAACCTTCACCCAAATCATTTTCGATGGCGCAGCCATGATTATAGACTTCAACGGCGTGGGCGAATGACAGGGCGCGACCGTCTTCGATGTTGTAGCGTGACCACGAGGGGTGTGCGATGGCCACGAAGGCACCCGCATTGATGGCGCGCCGCGCGAGATCCGGCCCGGTTTCGTTTTTGGCGGCGGGCGCAAAATCCAATGGCAGACCTGCCGCGACGATATGCCAAAGTTCTCCGGCTGAGGTGACAGGAGCATGCAGCTCAGCCCCCAGAATTGTGGTGAAATCATTGCCACGCAAATGGCGGGTGTCGGCGATGGGCCAGTTGAAGTGGTTGATGAAGTGCTCGGACATCATCACAAAATCATAGCCCACGGCTTTGTAGCGGTTGACGACGTCATCCAGGGGCAGGGCACCGTCGGACAGATTGGAATGCGTATGTAGGTTGCCGCGCCAAAACCGACCGGGAGCAGAGAAGGGTAGAATGGATTTCATCAGACACTCATTTGAACACCAAGTTCGACAACGCGGTCAGGTGGGATGCGGAAGAATTCGATGGCTCTCGCAGATTGATTTGTCAGCATGATGAAGATGCGCTGCTGCCAGAAGGGCATGGACGAACGGGGGTTCAAGCGAATGGAGCGGCGGCCCAAGAAATAGCTGGCTTGGCGCGGGTCGATTTCCAATCCATGTTTTGCGCAGGCGCGCAAGGCCTTGGGCACATCGGGCTGTTCCATGTATCCGAAGTAGACTTCGATGATCCAAGCTCCCATTGCGGCTTGGCGGGCCTTGACACGCTCACCCTCATGGCGTGGTTCGTCAGTTGTCTCAACCGAAATGAACACTAGCTTGTCGTGCAGGACGCGGTTGTGTTTGAGATTGTGCATCAAGGCCGATGGTGCAAAGCGATTGTCGGTTTGCATGAAAACGGCAGCACCAGCGACGCGCGTGGGTGAGCGCTTTTCCAGACTATCGAGCAAGCCCTCAAGTTCAACGGATTCTTTCACCAGTTTTTCGGCGAGACGCCTACGGCCTTGCATCCATGTGACCATCAGAAGAATGATCGTCGCCCCCATCAATACGGGCATGTAACCACCATGCACAATTTTAAGCGCATTGGCCGCGCCGAAGACGAGTTCAATGCCGAGGATGAGAAGCAGTGCGGGAATGGCCCACCAGCGTGGCAATGTGCGGGCTTTCCAAAAGAAGACTATCGCCAGAATCGAGTCCACGATCATTGAGGTGTTGACCGCAACACCATAAGCCGATGCGAGATTTGATGACGATTGGAACACCAGCACCAACAGGATCACGCCAATGAGAATGAGCCAATTCACCTGACCCACATAAATCTGGCCTGCCTCCTCCTCTGACGTGTGGGTGATTTCCATACGTGGCAAGAGACCCAAAGACATGGCTTGTTGGGCAATTGAAAACGCGCCGGTGATCACAGCTTGTGAGGCAATCACTGTGACCATTGTCGCCAAAATG
>JANOPL010000011.1:0-14398 GCA_031421835.1 Hyphomicrobiales bacterium
CGACAAGAAAATCACCTACCGGGAACTCTATGAACAGGTCTGCCGCCTCGCCAACGTGATGAAAAAGCACGGCGTCAAAAAAGGCGACCGTGTGACGTTGTACATGCCGATGATCCCTGAAGCGGCCTACGCCATGCTCGCCTGCACCCGCATCGGCGCTGTACATTCTATCGTTTTTGGCGGCTTCTCACCTGAATCACTCGCTGGCCGCATTGAAGATGCGCAGTCGCATTTCATCATCACCGCTGATGAAGGCTTACGCGGCGACAAGAAAATTCCGCTGAAAGCCAACACCGATGCAGCATTGGCCAAGACCGGGTCTTCCGCCAAGGTTCTCGTCGTGCGCCGCACGGGTGGACAAGTGGCATGGGAGAAGAACCGTGACCTTTGGTACCACGAGGAAATGGCTTCGGTGAAGCCAGAGTGCAAACCCGAAAAAATGAAAGCCGAAGATCCGCTCTTCATTCTTTACACATCGGGCTCCACTGGCAAACCCAAAGGCGTGCTGCACACCACGGCGGGCTATCTGGTTTACGCCGCGATGACGCATGAATACGTCTTCGATTATCACGATGGTGACGTGTATTGGTGCACGGCGGATGTGGGCTGGGTCACTGGCCACAGCTACATCGTCTACGGCCCGTTGGCCAATGGCGCTACGACGCTGATGTTTGAAGGTGTTCCAAATTACCCCAACGCGTCCCGCTTTTGGGACGTCATAGACAAGCACCAAGTCAACATTTTTTATACCGCCCCCACGGCCATCCGAGCCCTTATGCAAGGCGGCGATGCACCTGTCACCCGCACTTCGCGCAAATCCCTGCGGTTGCTGGGCTCTGTTGGTGAACCCATCAATCCCGAAGCTTGGGAATGGTATCATCGCGTCGTAGGGGATCATCGTTGTCCGATTGTTGATACGTGGTGGCAAACCGAAACGGGTGGCATCATGATTTCACCATTGCCGGGTGCCACTAAACTCAAACCCGGTTCCGCAACGCGACCATTCTTTGGCTGCCAACCAGCACTGGTGGACGACAAAGGCAACATTCTTGACGGAGCAGCCTCCGGCAACCTGGTGATTGTAGACTCCTGGCCCGGCCAGATGCGCACCGTCTATGGTGATCATGACCGCTTCGTGCAAACCTATTTCAGTGCCTATAAAGGCATGTATTTCACTGGCGACGGCTGCCGTCGCGATGCTGATGGTTACTATTGGATCACCGGTCGCGTCGACGACGTGATCAACGTATCAGGCCACCGCCTCGGCACCGCTGAAGTCGAGTCCGCTTTGGTTTCCCACCCGCAAGTTTCGGAATCTGCTGTGGTCGGTTACCCCCACGACATCAAGGGGCAGGGCATCTATTGCTATGTCACCTTGATGACGGGCGAAACCGCAAGCGACGACTTGCGCAAAGAGTTGATCACCCACGTTCGCAAGGAAATCGGACCTTTGGCGTCCCCTGACAAAATTCAGTTTGCGCCGGGCTTGCCCAAAACCCGCAGTGGAAAAATCATGCGCCGCATCTTGCGCAAGATCGCCGAAGACGATTTCAGTGCCTTGGGCGATACATCAACACTGGCTGATCCGGCTGTGGTCGATGATCTCATTGCGAACCGACAAAATAAGAAAGGCTAACGCACCAGCATCAAGGCAGCACCTGCAAGAAGTCGAAGGCGCATATGTGAATGCCCCAAGTTGTGTCCTATAAACGCACACATGCAATTCACTTTCACTGCTCCACTTTGGCTTTACGCCGGCAAGGGGGCTTGGCATTTTGTAACTCTGCCAAAAGAAGCTGCGGATGAAATCAGGTTCTTCAACGCATCAGCCAAAGGTTTTATGCCAATTTCAGTGAGTGCAAAAATCAACGATACCGTTTGGAAGTCGTCAATCTTTCCAGACTCGAAAACCGACTCTTATCTGTTGGCAATCAAGGCGGCGGTGCGAACGGCTGAAAACCTGAAGCCGGGTGAAAAAGTCACGGTCACTTTGAATGTGCGATCGGAACTTTGAATTACTGCGGCGCCTGCGGACAAGCCACGCCGTAGTCAGTGGCAAGCGTGCACAAGGTTTCTATACGTTCCGCATACATGCCTGCGATACAATCTCCATCTGTGCCGCAGAAATTGCGTCGCTTCATGAAGTCTGCCTGGCCTGATTTCAGCTCGCGCAACCCGGCTGGCGGCAACTGTTGGCGGATCTTGTAAAAATTCTCAGACATTTGCTCGTCGAGCGCCCCCAGGCTCGCATCACGACAAATCGTAAGTTCGTCAGGTGCTTTGGCAAAATCGCAGTTAAACGCTTGCGACCACGCAGTGCTCGTAAAACCACTGAACGCAAACAACACACCCACTACCAAACGCTTCATGCAAAACTCCCCTGATTAACCAACGCTATGACAAATCGACTTGTGCTGCAACGCCACAAATTAGCCGCTCTGCTTTCATAGTAAAGGGCCATGGACAGACGTTTTTTCTTGGCGGGCTTCACAAGCCTCGCATTTTTAAACACAGAGGTTTTGGCAGCTAAACGAAAGCGGCAACTTTACGAAGGCGCTGCGTGGGTCGATTTTGATACGCCCGAACGCCCTGGAACCATCATTGTCAATTCCGATGAACGCGCACTTTACCATGTGCGAGACGATGGCGAAGCCATTCGTTATGGGGTGGCCGTCGGCAAGGAAAGCTTCGTCTGGTCCGGCGTTGCAAAAGTTGGTCGCAAAGCCGAATACCCCAGTTGGACACCGCCAAAATCCATGATCCGACGCAAGCCGCATCTGGCAAAATGGGCAAATGGCATGCCCGGCGGGATACCTGAAAACCCCTTGGGCACGCGCGCCATTTATCTTTACGCCCGCGGTCGTGACACGCTGTTTCGCATCCACGGCACCAACGAGCCGGGCTCGATTGGCACGGCCGCCTCGTCAGGCTGCATTCGCATGTTGAACGAGGAAATTGAAGACCTCTATGACGCCGTGTCAATTGGCACCAAGGTGATTGTTTTATAAGATCAATTGAATGTGAAAATTGATATTCTGATCCCCCTTTGCAAATCCCGGAAAATTGGCTAGTCAGCTGACTTCGGATTTTTGGGGTGTGGGAATGAATCGGCGCGGACTTCTGGCAGGCCTTTTTGGTGCTGTGGCAACAACTGTTTTGGCCGCGGTCCCCGCTGCCGAAGCAGCAACGGTTTTGGACTTTTCATTCTTGCGCGCACCGCGCCGCAAACCCCTGAAGACCGCAAGCCGGAAGTTGAGGGCCAAGCCGCGAAAGATTGCATCGCGGAGATCAAAAACGCCACCCCGTCCACGGCGCGCGGCCTATGCTGGTGCGCGCATTGTCGACTTTGCCTCAGGTGAGAAGCCGGGTACCATCATCATCCGCACAGGTGAACGCGCACTTTATCGCGTCATGGGTGGCGGCAAAGCAAAGCGCTACTTGGTGGCCGTCGGCAAAGAGGGTTTCTCCTGGTCTGGTACAGCTCGTGTTGGAATGAAACGCGTGAACCCCAAATGGACACCACCACCAGAAATGATTGCACGTACGCCAAAATATGCCAAATGGGCTGGCGGTATGCCGGGTGGCATTTCGGCAAACCCATTAGGGGTACGCGCCCTTTATTTGTACAACGGCAGGGGTGACACAGGCTTTCGCATTCATGGCACCAATGCACCCGGCTCGATAGGTTCTGCCGCGTCATCGGGTTGCATCCGTATGCTCAACCATGAGGTCGTCGATCTCTACAATTTGACGCTGAAGGGCACCAAAGTCATCGTCCGTTGACGACACACGCAGGTTTCAGTCTTCAATAGTTCAACCTATTTTTTGCGCGTCTCACCATTAACTAATACGAAATTAACCGATTTCGCCTTTCTGTGTCTGATTGCTTTGGGACGTGATTCGTACACCGGATCTGCGCTCGATATTCTGATGGGGGCGATAATAATGAAGTTGGGTAATCTGCTGGTTGCGAAGGGTCTGGTTTCGACAGCAGACATCAACCGGGCCATGGAACACCAAGTGGCAAATGGTGGTCGCCTGGGTGATAGCATTATTGCTCTCAATCTTTTGACCAAAGAGCAAATTGAAAAAGTCCTCGCTGACGCACCACAATCCCCGATCACCATTGCTGACACGGGCATTGATGCAGCTCTGTTGTTCGAACTTGTCATCAAAGGCATGTATGGCGAAAATCTGGAAACAGCGTCAGCGCTTGCCGAATCTTTGAAGCTTTCCAGCTCAATCATTAATAACCTGCTGCAAGAAGGCAAAGAGCGTAAACTCATCGAGTCCTTGGCCTCATCCGTAGGCACGGGGTCGATGGCTGAAATGCGGTTGACGCTGACGCGCGCAGGGCGCGAGTATGCTGTTGATGCTGTGGCGCGCGGGCAATATTTTGGTCCAGCACCAGTCTCTTTGGCTGATTATCAAGACCGTATCATGCGCCAACGCGTGACCAACGAACACGTGACGCGTCAGGATTTGGATGAAGCCTTCAAGGGTCTGGTGATGACCGAACGGTTTGTGAGCAGGCTTGGTCCCGCCATCAACTCGGGCAATGCCATTTTGATTTACGGACCTGCGGGCAACGGCAAGACCACGGTTGCTGAAGTGGTGGGTAAGATTTTTCAGAACGTGATTTATGTGCCCTACTGCGTGGACGTCGACGGCGAAATCATGAAGGTGTTCGACCCCACAATTCACCGCCAGGTGGCCGATGTGCCGGAGCAACAAGCGACAGCTGGATTGCGCCGCAGTCGCGTCGATATGCGTTGGGTTCCCTGTTACCGCCCCATGGTCATCACCGGTGGCGAATTGACTGTTGAAATGCTGGAACTCAAATACAATCCAATTGCCAAGTATTACGAGGCACCACTTCACATCAAGGCACTGAATGGCACTTTCCTCATTGATGACTTTGGTCGCCAACGTGCCAAGCCAGAAGACATACTCAACCGTTGGATCGTGCCACTCAACAGTCGCGTTGACTACCTGACGACCCACTCTGGCAAAAGCATCATGATCCCCTTCGACGAGATTGTGATTTTCTCGACCAATATGCACCCTGATGATTTGATGGATCCTGCATTTCAACGTCGTATCAGCTACAAGCTCGAAACTGTTGAGCCTCCAGAAGAATTGTTCCAGAAGGTTTTCATCGGTTCAGCCAATAAAGCAGGGCTGGCGCTGACACAGGAAATCTACAATCGTATCATTGCTTCCGTACGCTCAAATGAAGCGCCTCTGGCGTATTTCCAACCCAAGTTCATCATTGAACAGGTCTTGGCGTCATGCAAATTCGAAGGCATTAAACCGCAATTCACCAATGAAAACGTGGATGATGCCCTGGCCAATCTGTTCATCAAAAAAGCCGACGGCAAAATGTTTGGTGTAAAGCGCAGCTAGACTCAGCGGCACGTTTGCCACCAGCCCATGTCGACATGAAAGTGGTCGGCGTGGTCAGCGTTATAGTCGGGCGAAAGTGTGGCATTGAACCATTCACACAGCCCATTGCGCGCAACGCTGAGGAACACACCCTCTGGCGTGACTTTTCCCCAGTCGCGCTTGACCGAGATCAGTTTTCCGCTTTTGGTCCTGAAGCCTGAAATGTCAAAGGCATTCGCTGTTGCATGTTGGCTCATCCCCGATCGCCCACGAATGGTACGGCAGCTGAAAGACCCGAAATGCAAGATCTCGGCAATCTCTTCACCCAAAATGCTCCGCGCCTTTGGCTGTAAATGGTGGCGCTCCCACATGTAAAGCCGTGCCGCGATTGCACAGCGCATGTCCTCTGTCCGCAGTCGTGCCGTCGAAAGACGGCTCATCGCAAGTGCACCGGACACTTCACAAATGCTGCCTTGATTGCGGGCGGGTCGTAACATGGCGGGCAATCCGGCGCGCGTCAGCACCTGCGCGCAATCCACCGCATTAAGATCTATCTGTCGCATTTGCCAATGTGTGAGGAAATTCGGTGTTTGAGCAGCATCAGGCAGGGCAAAGGGGTCAAAGGCGCGCGGCCACTCAAATACTCCCAGTCGAGAAGCTGGATAGGCCGCAAGAATGACCACTGCGGCAATGAGTAACAGACGTCTCAGTACAAGTTTCAGCGTAACTCCCATGCAAGCAAATTATACTACATCTTCGCTCAATTTGCTATGTTGCAACGCACACGCTAAGAAGCTGCAACTCTTATGGGGCACTAAAAATGGCTGATTCAAGACCGGTCTCCCGACCGTTATCACCGCACCTGCAAGTCTACCGGCCGATGCTGACCATGATGATGTCCATCATGCATCGGATCACTGGCGTTGCGCTGTTTTTTGGCTCCATTCTGTTCGTCTGGTGGCTGAGCGCCGCGGCCTATTCCGATGCCTATTTCGCTTTTGTCCAGGCATTCTTCGCGAGTTGGTTTGGTCGGTTGATCCTCTTCGGCTTCACCTGGGCGCTGATTCATCACATGTTGGGGGGCCTACGACATTTTCTCTGGGACGTGGGCCAAGGCTTTGAATTGCCAACCGTTGAAATTCTGGCACGGCTCAACCTTGTAGGCTCGATTGCACTCACCATTCTGCTTTGGGTCGTGGGTTACGGAGTAAAGCCATGAGCGATTTCAAAACCCCTTTGAAAAAAGCTCGTGGCCTGGGCAGCGCCAAATCCGGCACCGAACATTTCTGGCAACAGCGTGTCACCGCAATCGCCAACGTGCCGCTGGTGTTATTCCTGATTTGGTTTGTGATTTCCCACCTCAGTGCCACCCGCCCTGAAATCTTGACGGCCATGAAAAATCCTTTAGTCGCCGTTGGCATCTTGTTGGCTCTGATTTCGATCACTTGGCACATGCGCCTCGGCCTGCAAGTGGTCATCGAAGACTATGTGCGGTCCGAGGGCCGCAAAATTTTTCTGCTCACGCTCAACATGTTATTCGTCTTTGCGCTCACCGCGGTGGGTGCTTACGCAATTTTGAAAATGGGTTTTGGATTCTGATGGCCGCCGTTGAAACGAAAAGAACGTCAAACACATTTTCAGTTGGTGGCCGCGCTTATCCGATCACCGATCACAGCTTCGATGTTGTTGTTGTCGGTGCAGGTGGCTCGGGCCTTCGCGCTGCCTTGGGCGCATCGCAAGCCGGGCTGAAAACCGCTTGCATCTCAAAAGTCTTTCCCACCAGGTCCCACACTGTTGCCGCACAAGGTGGCATAGCCGCATCGCTTGCCAATATGGGTGCTGATGACTGGCGCTGGCACATGTACGACACTGTGAAAGGTGCTGACTGGCTGGGCGACCAAGACGCGATTGAGTATCTCGTCCGCAACGCACCCACCGCCGTTTACGAACTCGAACATTTCGGCATGCCGTTTTCACGCACAGAAGAGGGCAAGATTTATCAGCGCCCCTTCGGCGGTCACATGATGAACATGGGCGACGGTCCACCTGTCCAACGCACCTGTGCCGCAGCTGACCGCACGGGCCACGCCATGCTGCACACGCTCTATGGACAGAGCTTGCGTTACGACACCGCCTTCTTCATCGAATATTTCGCGCTTGATCTGATCATGGAAAACGGGGCCTGCCGTGGCGTGATGGCCCTCAACATGGAAGACGGCACCATCCACCGTTTCCGCGCCCACCAGACCATTCTCGCCACCGGCGGTTACGGCCGCGCCTATTTCTCCGCCACCTCCGCCCACACCTGCACAGGTGATGGCACAGCCATGGCCCTGCGTGCAGGTCTTCCCGCACAGGACATGGAATTTGTGCAATTCCATCCGACTGGCATTTATGGTGCAGGCTGTTTGATCACCGAAGGTGCGCGCGGCGAAGGCGGCTACATCACGAATTCTGAAGGCGAACGTTTCATGGAACGCTATGCGCCTTCCGCGAAAGACTTGGCGTCACGCGATGTGGTCTCGCGTTCGATGACCTTGGAAATACGCGAGGGCAGGGGTGTCGGCAAAGACAAAGACCATATTCATTTGCACCTCGAACATCTTGACCCCAAGGTGCTGCACGAACGTCTCCCCGGCATTTCCGAAAGTGCCAAGATTTTTGCAGGCGTAGACGTCACCAAAGAACCCATCCCGATTCTGCCCACAGTTCACTACAACATGGGCGGCATCCCGACCAATTATCACGGCGAAGTTCTGGCGGGCGACGCGAAGAACCCCGAAAAGACCGTGACCGGACTAATGGCAGTGGGCGAGGCGGCTTGCGTTTCCGTCCATGGCGCAAACCGCTTGGGTTCAAACTCGCTCATCGATCTCGTCGTCTTCGGGCGCGCCGCGGCATTGCGCTGTGTTGAAATTGTCCCCAAAGGCGCAAACCACGAAGACCTCCCCGCCGATGCAGGTGAACAAGCCATCACCCGCATGGATGGCTTCCGTTACGCCAGCGGCAGCACGCCTACAGCAAAACTCCGGGCACAAATGCAACGCGCTATGCAAGACGACGCCGCCGTCTTCCGCACCGGAGAAACTCTTGCCGCCGGTTCAAAAAAGATCAACGAAATCTGGAAGGGCGTCGAAGACATCGCTGTCACCGACCGCTCCCTCGTCTGGAATTCTGATTTGATCGAAACCCTTGAATTCGACAACCTCATCATCCAGGCCGCGACAACAGTGGACTCCGCCGCCGCCAGAAAAGAAAGCCGCGGCGCCCACGCCCGCGAAGACTTCCCCAAGCGCGACGACAAGAACTGGATGAAGCATTCACTGGCTTGGACTGATGGCGCAAAGAAGAAAGTCACAATGGGCTATCGTCCCGTGCATGATTACACAATGAGCAAAGACATCGACTACATCAAGCCAAAGGCGCGGGTGTATTGATGGCAGCGAAGGCAAAAATGCCAAGTATTGAGGGTAGGTATCTTAGCGATATCCAAAGACACATCGAAAAATTTGTAGGGTTAAAAAGTAGTGTTCTTCATGAAATCGTTTCTGCTAGTGTTCATATTGATGTTCACGTTGTAGAGCCTACCAACGAAATACCTTACACAGTACTTTTGACCAGCGGCATGTCAGATCAAGACATGAAGGTGCCAAACGGGGCAGTCCCTAAATCTGACTATGAATTAGCAGAAATTATCGCTTTTCTTCCGCCCGACTGGCCCGTTGAAGATTTCAACTCCGTAGCTGGGAGCCCAGACGAAAATCCACCCGGTTACGACCCAATTTTTTGGGTTAAGTATTATGCAAGGAAGGTTCATGAGCAGAATATTGCCATGAGTTGGTATTCAACTAGTGCAAATGGAAATCCAGCTTCGCCCATCGGCGACGATACCGAAATGACTGGTTTTCTTTTAGCTCCTGCAATCTTGTTAGACAAAGACGCACTTATTATTCCAACAGTTGACAATAGAAAAATCAGACTGCTGAATTTGGTTCCGATTACGACCGACGAAATGTCTTTTGCAATAAAGAAAGGTGGTATGGCCTTGTGTGAGAAACTTAGTCGCCTGGAAAAATTCGTATTTGATCCGAAACGCGTGAGCGTTCTGGAAGGGGTAACCCGCAAGAAATTCTTAGGGATATTCTAGATCCATGGCCACATTCACTCTTCCCCAAAACTCCAAAATCTCGCAAGGCAAAACCTGGCCTATGCCGGGTGGCACCAACCTGCGTTCGTTCAAAATCTACCGCTGGAACCAGGATGACGGCAAGACTCCGCAGACCGACACCTATCACGTCGACATGGACGACTGCGGCCCCATGGTCTTGGACGCGCTCGTCAAGATCAAGAACGAGCAAGACCCGACGCTGACTTTCCGCCGCTCCTGCCGCGAGGGCATTTGTGGGTCCTGCGCCATGAACATTGACGGCACGAATACGTTGGCCTGCCTCAAATCCTGCGATGATGTGAAGGGCGAAGTCAGAATCTATCCGTTGCCCCATATGCCCGTGGTCAAAGACCTCGTCCCCGACCTCTCGCGTTTCTACGCCCAGCACCGCAGCATTGAACCGTGGCTGAAAACTGACACACCCACCCCGCAAACCGAGTGGAAGCAATCCAAGCCCGACCGCGAAAAACTCGATGGCCTTTATGAGTGCATTCTGTGCGCCTGCTGCTCCACCTCATGCCCGTCGTATTGGTGGAATGGCGACCGTTACTTGGGCCCCGCCGTGTTGCTGCAAGCCTATCGTTGGCTCATCGACAGCCGCGACGAAGCCACCGGAGACCGCCTCGACAACCTCGAAGACCCCTTCCGCCTCTACCGTTGCCACACCATCATGAACTGCGCCAAAGCCTGCCCGAAGGGCTTAAGTCCCGCAAAGGCGATTGCCGAGATCAAGAAGCTCATGGTCGAACGCCGGGTCTGAGAACGCTGGGACGTGCATGCGTCGACAGAATTCAACGCTTGCCGAAACCCGGCCCACTGACTATTTCTTTTCTGAGATACAAGGGGAAAGTCAGTTCCATGCACATACTTGGTTTGATCATAGCGGTTCTGGCTGGCGCTGGCTTTTGGTGGTGGCGCGTTAGAGCTGCGGGTGAAGCCGCCAATGATGCAGCTGACGTGGCAGGTCGCATATGGGGAAAGTATAAACGCCGCAAATTTCTCAATAAGGTGGAAGACTCGCCACTTGCCGTGATCGATGATCCCGCTACGGCAGCCGTTGTGCTGTTGCACGTCACAGCCGCAGAAGACGGCAGTCTGGGCCCTGACAAGGAAGCAACAATTCGCCATGAAGTGACAAACACCATGCACATTGCGGACCCGACAGAGTTGATCACCTTTGGCAAATGGACAGCGTCCCACGCAACCGACAGTAAAATCATCATGATGCGCTATGGCAAAATCTGGATTGAAAACTTATCCGTCACCGAACGGAGTGATTTGGTTGCCATGGTGGAACGCGTCATGTTGGCCGGGCAAACAGCATTGGCGACGGAGCAACGTGCCCGCATCGACTTTCTCAAACAGCGTTTGGGTTTATTGGTGAAGTGAATTTTCGGGATGGAGCCCAACGCAATCCACACACCCTATGACGGGTCATCCAAGCCATTCACGATTGGTCTGAAAGCACTGGACATTCGTGAGTGGCTGGACGGCGATGAATATTTCGAAACCTACATTGCCGAGAAGCGCCGCCTTTATGTTGAAGAAACTGCAAATGTGTTGGTAGCCGAAGGCGATACCGATGATGCGCAGTCTGAAGTGCTCGATTTAATTTCAGAGACTTTGGGTAAATTCGCTGAGCAGTACGAGACTGAAGCACTGGGCCCACTCGCCCGCGCCGCTCTCATGGTGCAGGAAGACCTCGTTCTCATGCGCCATTCGCCGTATGGCTGGCGTCTTGTTGCAGCATCGCTCTGTTTCCCCTCCGCCTGGAAGCTGCATGAAAAATTTGGGAAGCCCTTGCATGAAATCCATCAGCCGGTGCCTGGATTTGGAGAGGGTACACGCAACGCGGGTCTGATTGATCGCATGTTCGACAATCTGCGCGTGGAGCAACCCGTCATCCGATGGAACTGGTCGCTCTATGGTGACGCGGAACTGTATCATCCGGCATCAGACAACAAAATGAAGAACCGGTTTGGCGAAGGCAAGATCGACGGCCGCGTGATCATGCGGCTCGAACGTCAGACGTTGCGCAAACTGCCAAAATCAGGCGACATTCTGTTTACGATCAGAATTTATAACAATCCCATTGAGGTTTTGAAAAATCATGCCGCGGGGGCAGAGCTTGCACAGGCAATCATGGCACAGTTATCAGCGATGACGCCTGAGCAACTGGATTACAAAGGTCTGTTAGACGAAGTTCCGAAATTAATGACCCGGCTGAGTGAGTTGGCCCAGCGCTAGGTTTCAGATTTTTTTGCGGCATCAGCTTTGGCCTTCGCTTCAGCATCTTTTTTCTTTTTCTCTGCGGCTTCTTTCTTGACTTGCGCAGGGTCGACGTATGGCGTGAGCAACGTCTTGGCAACTTCCAGATTGGCTTTCACAAACTGCATTGAACAGCTGTCGAGAGACTCCAGCAATTTATCCCGGATTCTTTTGCTGTCGGTACCTTGTGCAAATGCGCTCTTTTCAAAACGAGGCGTCCCTTTACGGGCAGCTTTGGTGGTCCATGAGATGAACATGCCGTAGGCTCCGACTTTATCTTTCTTGAAAGTCTGGGCAATTGTCTTTGTCTGGCACCCGCAAATTTCAACCGGCACAGAAGCGAGCAACATTGTCTTGATGCCGATTTTAACATACGGCGCATTGCCTTCACTTGTCGCAATGCAGGCCTTGAATGCAGCTTTTTCACTGTCCTTGATTTTGAACTTGTCGGCCACACGCAGAAGCTCTTCCTGGCTCACAGTTTCGCCACCACAGGCAGACAGCGAAAGGCCCGCAGCGATCAACAGACACAGTTGTCGAAACGAAGTGATAGCCATCTTCCAAACTCCCAACATAGCGCCAGTCCCACCGCGCGTTGCAATTCGCTTTAGCAAAAACAGGTTCAAGGAGCGTTTGGAGAATGTCGAAAATTTTATCAAAATAAGTGACCCCTCTTGACATGTGACTAATTAGTCACCTATTAATATTGCAATGGATGCGATCTTCAAAGCGTTGGCCGACCCCACCCGCAGAAACCTGCTGGACAGGCTGCGCCAACGCGATGGTCAAACCCTGACGGAACTCGAAAGTGTCCTGAACATGACCCGCTTTGGCGTCATGAAACATCTGGATGTTCTGGAAGCGGCCAATCTTGTGGTGACGCGTAAAGTGGGCCGTTTCAAATATCACTATCTCAACACTGCGCCCGTGCAGGAACTGGTGGACCGCTGGATTGAACCCATCACGCGGCAGCCACTGACACGCGCGGTCCTTGATTTCAAATCAACACTGGAAGGAGTATCGCCCATGCCAACCCAACCGAAACCAGACTTTGTCCTCGAGACATTCATTCGTGCCACGCCAGAAAAAATCTGGGAAGCGTTGACATCCCAGCAATTGACAAGGCTGTTCAACATTTCCAACGCGGCTTTTCATGGAAAGGTCGCCGAAGGCGAGCGTTATGAGTATCTCCGCCCTGATGGCAGTCTCATGCTCTCTGGCACAATTCTGCGCGCTGAACCTTTCAGTCATCTCGAGATGACCTTCATTCCGGGTTGGGGCGACGGCGAACGCAAGGTTTCGCGCAATGTTTATGAGATTGTTCAACAAGGTTCGCTCTCAAAACTGACTGTGCTGCATTTCGACATTCCTGCTGACTATGACGGTGTCAGGGAAGGTTGGGCAATGGTCATTGCAAGTCTCAAATCCCTGCTTGAAACTGGAGCTGCCCTCGACTTCGACACAGGAGCGGCGGCATGAACACTGAAATTCTTTACTTGCTGCTCACAGCAGTTCTCGCCAGCTCACTCTGGATTCCTTATATCGTCGGAATCAACATGACGAAGTATGAGGGTCAGGACGAAAGCTTCACGCGCCCGCCCGACCATCGCAACATGTTGCCGTGGATTCACCGGGCCCATCGTGCCCACCTCAATCTGCTCGAACAGTTCACGCCCTATGCTGTGGTTGTGTTAAGTGGACACATGTTAGGAGTTTCCAACGTCACCACCCAATGGTGCGCGTTACTGTTTTTCATCACGCGGATTCTACACGCAATCGGCATGATTTCAGGACTGACAAAATTTCCACTTCGCCCGGCCATTTTCACCTCGGGCTGGATGATTACGCTCGTTCATGTCTGGCAGGTGTTTGCCAACGCGCCCTGACGCAATGCTTATCCCTGCTAAAGATCCAGCCCCGCACAAAATGCGGGGCTTTTGCTGTCAGATGAATTGTTTTGCGGCGCAACATGCGTTATATCCGACGCAGAATTTGACCCCCCGCACAGAGAGGCACGCGCTCCATGTCACTTGATAGTTTCAAATCCAGAAAAACTCTTAAAGTCGGGTCAAAAACTTACATCTACTTCAGCTTGAAAGCGGCGGAGAAAAATGGTCTCAAGGGCGTATCTGCGCTGCCCTATTCGATGAAAGTGTTGCTGGAAAACCTGTTGCGCAATGAAGATGGCCGCACCGTCACCAAAAAAGACATCATGGGTTTTGTGGCCTGGCTTTCCAACAGGGGCAAAGCTGACGCAGAAGTGGGCTTCCGCCCCGCCCGCGTGTTGATGCAAGACTTCACAGGCGTTCCTGCCGTGGTGGACTTGGCGGCGATGCGTGATGGCATGAAGCTGTTGAAAGGCGATGCCCAGAAAATCAATCCACTGGTGCCGGTTGATCTTGTCATCGATCACTCGGTTGTTGTCGACAGCTTTGGCAACAACAAAGCGCTGGCCGCCAACGTGAAGCGCGAATACGAACAGAACATTGAGCGCTATAAATTTCTGAAATGGGGGCAGGGCGCGTTCGAAAACTTCCGCGTGGTTCCCCCCGGCACTGGCATTTGCCATCAGGTCAA
>JANOPL010000012.1:0-9066 GCA_031421835.1 Hyphomicrobiales bacterium
GTGATCCATTTCTCAACGGAGTGGAGTGACAAACCTGCGCTCTGCGCAGGTCATCGATACTTTCACCGCGATTGACATGGATTGCCGGAACAAGTCCGGTGATGACAATTATTGGAAATGAAAACGCAACGAAATCAACCCTCAATCGCCATTACAATCCGACACCACGATCCTGCAGTTCTCGGCATCATCACAGCCGCTCAGCGCCTGCGCTTCGGCGAGTTTCTTGGTGGTGTCTTTGCCCCAGCCTGCAGTACCTTTGCCGGTGACTGCCAGTGCACCGCATTGCTCGTAGCTCACCAGTGCTTTGCAGGACACGCCGCCCGCTTCGTTACAAAATCCCAGAGCCGCTTCCAAAGCTTCTTCCTCGGTATCGCCGCCGCCCACGCCATAATAGGGTTCGCGTTCAGCTTTTTCTGTGTCGAGGGCGATGACGCCCCATTTTGAATCGTCGGCATATGCGGCAGGAGTTGCAACAAAAGTCAACAAAACAGCGAAGGCCGTGAATTGAAGTTTCATGGGTTTCTTTCAGTTGATTTCCGAATGGGTCGGTTATCCGACATAGCCCACCGTCACTATGAAGCAAAGTGAAAGTGTTGCTGGAGCGATAGGCTGGTATGAAATTGAATGGCTTCACCTGCTTGTGAATTAAAAGTGCGCGAACCTTCCCCTATTGTGCGGCAATGTCTAACACACTGCGCCCCACCCTCACCCTCGCCGCCGTTCTCGCCAGCATCACCACGGCCTTTGCGGGCAAGGCCGATGTCATCGCAGCATCTGCAAACAAGGCCGACGATGGCACTTACACATTCTCTGTCACAGTCAAATCCGACGACACGGGTTGGGAGAAATATGCCGATCGTTGGGAAGTCGTTTCAACTGACGGCACTGTGTTGGGTATTCGCGTGTTGGCCCATCCCCATGAAGACGAGCAACCCTTCACCCGCGAACAGTCCGGCATCACAGTGCCTGAGGGCGTGACCGAAGTGACAATCCGCGCGCATGACAAAGTCGAAGGTTTTGGTGGCAAGGAAGTGACGATCCCTCTTCCGCGATGAATTTTTGACATCACGCATTGGTGATCCATCTTCACGACTTCTCACGCTTTATTAAATGACCTTAACACTGTCACCGCAGGTGATCCCGCCCCGTAAACTTCGCATCACACAAACCGTGTGGACAACGAAACTTCGGGAGTATACATAATGAGATTAAATCTGATCGCCACTGCTATCGCAGCAACGCTTTTCGTGGGCCAGGCGCACGCCGCCAATATTGTTGAAACCGCCGCCTCCACCGGCAAGTTCGACACGCTGCTCGCAGCAGCCAAAGCCGCAGGGCTTGTGGGCGCACTCTCCGGCGGTGGCCCGATCACTGTCTTCGCGCCAACCGATGCAGCCTTCGCCAGATTGCCAGCAGGCACCGTCGAAGAATTGTTGAAGCCAAAGAACAAGGCCAAGCTGGCCGCGATTTTGAAATACCATGTCGTGCCAGGCCGCATCCTCGCCAAGGACGTGCCGACCAAAGCCACCCATGTGAAAACCTTGAAGCGTGGCGGTGACACCACCATCCGCGCCATCCGTTCCGGCAAGCGCGTGCACATTGACAACGCGCGCGTCATCACCGCCGACGTAAAAGCCTCAAACGGCGTGATCCACGTGATCAACAGAGTGTTGTTGCCAAGCTCGTAACGATCGATCGATCCTTCGAGGCTGCTTCGCAGCACCTCAGGATGAGGGTACATTAAATTCCTCACCCTGAGGTGCCCACGCAGTGGGCCTCGAAGGGCCTCTTGCCCTTGAGCAGACGTTGCCTTATCGCAACGCTTCATGACAAACATTCCCTCCGATCTTGCTGGCGCTGTGCTGTCGATTGATTTGTCAGCCCTGCAAACCAATTTCAAAACCCTGTCGAAAAAAGCGGGCAAGGCAGCGTGCGGTGCCGCCATCAAAGGCCAAGCTTATGGTCTCGGAATTGCGCCGGTATCGAAGGCATTGTGGGATGCGGGTTGCCGTGACTACTTCGTGGCCCGGCCGAAAGAGGGCGAAGAGCTGCGCTGTCTGCTGCCCGACGCCACCATCTATGTGCTCGACGGTCTGTTTCCCGGCCAAGCAGAATTCTATGCAATCAATAAGTTACGGCCTGCTTTGATCGCGATGGATGAAGCGCAGGAATGGGCTGCCTTCGGACGCCAATATGGCTCGGCCCTGCCCTGCGCCTTGCATGTTGATACCGGCATCAACCGCTTGGGACTGTCAATGGAACAGTTCCACGCACTGACCCTCGACAAATTTCTGATGCAAGGCCTCAACGTCACATTGCTCATGAGCCACCTCGCATGCGCTGATTCACCTGATCACCCCCTCAATGAAAAACAGCGCCAACGCTTTTCCGTTGTCCGCTCCACCTTGCCGAACGTCCGCGCCAGCCTCGCCAACTCGTCAGGCATCTATCTCGGTAAAGCCTTCGCACATGATCTGGTGCGCCCCGGCGTGGCGCTCTACGGCGGCAATCCAATAGCGCCCAGGAAAAACCCCATGCTGCCGGTCGCCCATCTCGAAGGTAGCATCATTCAATTGCGTGATGTCAAGAAGGGCGAGACTGTGGGCTACTCCGCCACATGGAAAGCCCCGCGCGACAGCCGCATCGCCATTTTGGGGGCGGGTTATAAAGACGGCGTGCCACGCTCCCTGTCGTCAAAACAAAAAACGGGCCCGGCTGAAGTGTGGGTAGGCGGCAAACGCTGCCCCATCATTGGCCGCGTATCCATGGATATGATGGGAATTGACGTCACCGACGTTAAGCCGTCTCTGCTCCAAAAAGGTTCAAAGGCCGAAATTTTTGGGCGTCGCATCAGCATCGACGAAGCCGCCGCCTGGGCTGGCACCATTTCCTATGAATTGCTGACAAGGCTGGGCAGTCGCTACGCAAGAGTCTATTCTGAATAAGAATCATGACCAATCCTCTCGCAGCTCTCGGTCGCATCGTCCTCTCCCTGTTTGCTGAAACCGGGCGCATTGCGTTGTTTGCGCGCGACGGTATTTTGCAAGGGCTGACACCGCGCTATTACCTCAGCCAATTCGCACTGCAATTCTGGCGCATCGGCTACACGTCGTTGCCCGTTGTCGCGCTGACAGCCTTTTTCACCGGCGGTGCGTTGGCGTTGCAAATCTATTTGGGTTCTTCGCGCTTCAATGCCGAAAGCCTCGTGGCATCGATCGTCGCCTTGGGTATTACGCGGGAATTGGGCCCCGTGCTTGCAGGTCTTATGGTCTCAGGCCGCGTTGGCGCATCCATCGCCGCTGAACTCGGCACCATGCGGGTGACTGAACAGATTGATGCGCTGGTCACACTTTCAACCAACCCCTTCAAATATCTGGTGGGCCCACGCCTGCTCGCCGCCGTCGTGTCGCTGCCTTTGCTGGTGGCGATTGGTGACACCATTGGAATTTTCGGCGGCTACATCGTGGGCACGCGTTCTCTCGGCTTCAATGAATTTGCCTATATCAAAAACACCGCAGACTTCTTGACCCTCAGCGACGTCACTTCAGGCCTCATCAAAGCTGCCGTCTTTGGTTTCATCATTGCATTGATGGGGTGCTACCACGGTTTTCATTCCAAAGGCGGTGCACAAGGTGTGGGCCGCGCCACCACCAACGCCGTTGTGTCATCTGCCATTCTGATTTTGGCGGCCAACTTCCTGCTTACCTCTTTGCTGTTCGGGGATTGAGCATGAGTCACATCATCCTCAAAAATGTGCGGAAGTCCTTCGGCCCGAAAAACGTGTTGAATGGCTTGAACATTGAAGTCGCCAAGGGCCGTTCCCTCGTTGTCATCGGTGGCTCCGGCACCGGCAAATCCGTGATGTTGAAATCCATTCTCGGCATACTCACGCCCGACTCGGGTGAGATCATCGTCGGCGGCGAAAGCGCCATCGGATTGAGAGGTGCCGCACGCGACGCCTACCTCGCCCGTTTCGGCATGCTGTTTCAAGGCTCAGCACTGTTTGACTCATTGAGCGTTTGGGAAAACGTAGCCTTCGGTTTGATCCAGGGCCGTGGCATGGCGCGATCACAAGCCAAAGACGTTGCCATTGATAAACTGGCCCAGGTCGGTTTGACCGCCGACGTGGGAGCCCTCTACCCGGCAGAACTTTCAGGCGGCATGCAAAAGCGCGTTGCCCTCGCCCGCGCCATTGCAGCCGATCCTGAAATCATTTTCTTCGATGAACCCACAACCGGCCTTGACCCCATCATGGCTGACGTCATCAACAATTTGATTGTCGATTGCGTGAAGCGCTTGGGTGCCACCACCATTTCCATCACCCACGACATGGCCTCAGCCCGTAAAATCGCCGACGACATTGCCATGATCTACAAAGGCCAAATCATCTGGCAGGGCGAAGCCAACAAGGTGAACTCATCCGGCAACGCCTACGTCGACCAATTCATCCACGGAAGAGCCGAAGGCCCGATCCAGATGGATGTGCTCAAACTCTAATACAAAAGCGCCGCTCTTTCGAACGGCGCTTCCGTGTATTAGACTGTGCTCTGGAACGGGGAAGGTGCGATGCTCCCCCAGTGCTGATACCAGATTAAAGGGGCTGCCCTTTAAAGTTAGCAATCCGCACCAAAGTTCCATTCACAGTGAAATCACTCGACATCGGATCACCTCCTTTTCAATTTGTTGACGACGACCGGAAGATGCGCGATTGCTCCGGGTCTGACAAGTGAATTTTTGGAAACCTTATGCAAGCTGACCTCATCATCACCAATGCTCGCATCATCACCATGGACGCCGGCCAACCTTTTGCAGAAGCGCTGGCGATCAAAGGCAACCTTATTTTGAAAGTCGGTTCAGCAGCAGATGTCATGACCCTCCGCTCGCCAAAAACCCGCGTCCACGATAACAGCGGCAACACCGTCATCCCCGGCATCATCGAAAGCCACGTTCATCTGTTCATCGGTGCGGCTGAGTTGGACCTGCTCAACATTCGTTCCGACGAGAACGTCGATGCCGTTAGCGCCGCGGTCAAAGCGCACCGCGCAAAAAATCCTGGCCTGCCCTTCATCCACGCCATTGGTGCCACCCACACACAGTTCGGCCCTGACGTTCCCATCACCCGGCACCTGCTGGATCGTATCGTCCGAGACATACCCTTCGCCATTGGCTGTTTTGACCACCACACCGTATGGGCCAATACCAAAGCATTGGAAGTTGCTGGCATTCTGCACGGCGCAACGCTTAACACCGGCAACGAAGTTGTCATGGGACCAGATGGTTTGGCTACTGGTGAACTGCGCGAATTCGAAGCTTTTGGCCCGGTACTCAAACTGGGTGCGTCGGGTGGCCGCGAGTCTGCTGGCATTGTGACAGGCCGCAATCCCGTTCCACCCGCAACAGTGCAACACCGCAAACAGGACGAAGAGACCATCCGCAAGGGTGTGGCCTACGCCAATGCGCTTGGCATTACGTCGATGCACAATATGGACGGCAACTGGTATCAACTTGAACTGCTGCATGCGCTCGAACAACGCGGTGAACTCAATGCCCGCGTCGAAGTTCCCTTCCACTTCCGCAACACCTTTGACCTCCGCGATGTCGATGAAGCCGTTGCATACCGGGATAAATACAAGTCTGCCTTTGTCCACTCCGGCCGCGTGAAACTGTTCATAGATGGCGTGATGGAAACCCTGACCGCACTGATGCTTGACGATTATCCGGGCTACCCCGGAAACACTGGCGCACCACTCTACTCCGCTGATGAAATGAACGCCGTCGTCGCTCGCGCTGATGCCCATGGCCTGCAAGTGTCAACCCACGCCATTGGCGATGGCGGCGTGCGGCGCACGTTGGATGCCTATGAATTTGCGCAAAAGCAAAACGGCAAGCGCGACTCCCGCCACCGCATCGAACATATCGAACTCATCGACCCGACGGATATTCCGCGCATCGCGAAACTGGGTGTCATCGCGTCCCTGCAACCCATTGCCGGCGTGGGCGTGCCCGGAACTCCGCAGGAACCCATCCTCAGCCGTGTCGGCGATAAACTGCCCTATGCCTATGCCTGGCAAACCATCCGTGGAACCGGTGCTGCAGTCGCCTTCTCGTCCGACTGGCCGGTGTCACCGTTGGATCCCTTCATCGGCATCCAGTCCGCAATGACCGCTGTGCAACGCGGCCCCAACGGTGAAAATCAAGCCCAAAGCCTCATGGATTCCCTCCACGCCTTCACCCTCGCAGGCGCCCATATGGAATTCATGGAAGACCGCAAGGGCATGTTGAAAGAGGGTTATTTGGCAGACATCGCAGTGTTGAATGCAGACATGGAAAATACTGCAGCAAATCAAATTTCAACCGTAAAGCCTGTCATGACGATCTGCGACGGTCGTATTGTTTTTGAAAGTTGAGTGTAATGGTAAAAATATTTGCATTGTTCTTTTGCGCCATGCTGCTGTTTGTAAATAGCGCTGTTGCGCGGCCCAAAAGCATAGCGCTCTATGACGCGACCGCCGCTGAAATTACGCAGCCTTCCGGCACACTCATTCGTTATGCGCGAACGCCGTTGCCCCTGCTCTATCGCGCCAAGGCCTGGAAAATACTTTATGCAACGCGCGACTATGCGGGCCGTCCGATTGCCTCAACCGGTTATGTGGTCCTGCCGGACAGCGCGCCTTCCAACAAAAACAGGCGCCACTTCGTCTCATGGGCGCATCCCACAATTGGTGTTTCCCGCCAATGCGCACCCACATTGCGACAAACACCTGTGCGCGCCATACTTGGCTTGAATGAACTCGTGGCCATGGGGCACATTGTGACCGCCACTGACTATCCGGGCGTCGGCACTGTCGGACCGGTTGGCTATCTGGTCGGAAAAGGCCAGGCGCAGGCCGTCATCGACAGTGTACGCGCCGCCAAACAAATTCCCGGCGTTGGCGGTGGCGATGACTACGTTTTGTGGGGCTATTCACAAGGTGGCCATGCGGCCCTTTACGCGTCTCTGATCAGCGCCGACTACGCACCAGAGCTAAATCTCAAAGGTGTTGCGGCTGTCGCACCCCCCACCAATCTGGCGGCATTGATGCTCGCCAATTCAGGCAGCCTGGCGGGCAACGTGCTTTCCAGTTTTACACTCGGCTCTTGGTCAGTGAAGTATCAGGTTCCACTTGCAACCCTCGTCAAGTCCAACACGATCAAAACAATTACGGCAATAAATGCAAATTGCATCGACAAGTTTGAAGGCGAAGTCGATATTTTCAAGGCCCAGTCAAAACTCGGAAATGATTTTTTGCCAAAACGCTCTCTCAGCATTCAGCCGTGGCGCAACATCATTGCGACGAACTCGATCAGCGGATTGTCCACGCGCGTTCCCGCTCTCATTTTGCAAGGCGGAATTGACGCCGTTGTGAAGCCACAGGTGACCCGTACCTTCGTGCGCAATTCCTGCCGGAATGGTGCGGTTGTTTCTTATGTGGAGTTACAAGGCCTCGGCCACGGTAAAGCTGCCGCCGCCGGAGTGATTCCAGCCACAAATTGGCTCAACGCCCGTTTGAACGGCAAGCCATCACCTTCGTCTTGCAAGTAAAAAAGGCAAACTCATTCCTCATCCTCGTCAGCAGGTCTCGACCGCAAGGCATCAACGCAAAGCTTGGTCTTGAACGGACCGATGGTACGGGCGCGATAGACAAAATCAAGTTGCGCGATGCGCCGTCTTTCACCACGTAATTCGATGGGTCCGATGCGGCCTCCAGCTGGAATGAGTTGGCGGATTTGATAGTTATCACGTCCACCGTTGGCATAACGCACTGTCATCTCAGCCATTTCGATATCATAATTGGCGGAACGCAGGCGCAATGCCGAGTAGCGTTCATCAGCACTGACAACAGCCGAATCACGATCACCCAACAATCCGACATTCTTGCACGTAATTTCAGCCCACTCGGCGGGTCGTGGTGGAGGCGGTTCGGCGCGGCGCGCATCAGCCAGCAACACCAATGTCACAATGCCCTTCGGCGTATACAACACTTCCACCGTCTTGATCGGGCGCACCTCTTCAAGTTCAAACAACGCAGACCGCTCGCCCTCTTTCAAAACTTGGCGCACTCGCACATCTTCCACGTCACCATCAGTATACACCACCCTCAGGGAACGGATGTTGGCCGACCCTTCTTCCGCCAGAATGCGCAATGAGCGGATACGGCGTTCCTCTGGACGAATCTGGAAGACGCCACGCTGTTGCGCCACTGGCTCTGGTTCATAGGTAATCGACCCTACAGGCCGCAAACGCTCCTGCGCTTCAGCCGTAACGGCCAAGCCGGCAACAGCCACAAGTGAAGAAAGTGCTACGGCAGCAAGTGTATGGAATCGCATGGGTGTTCCTCCGGTCATGACAGCAAATGCTAAACCGCAAACTGACAGCCGTCAAAGGCAGGATTGAGGCAAAGTGGCCTATCCCCCTGCAGTTCACCTATTCGCTATTTAGTGAAACAACTGCGCAATCTCTCAATAACCTTGGCGCTTCCTTCCAGGTCATACTTTTTGTTGAAACCGTCGGACATCAGATCAATTGTGTGGCCATTCTCGATGCGTTCCAGAAGAAAGATCTGATCAAGATTGGCAATCTCCAGTCGTGTCTCACTCTTGACGTCGGCGGCAATGCGGAGTTGAGGATAGAAGTCGACTTGCGCGACCATATCAAATCGGTGGGAAGGTGGTAGCCGCCAACCCGGATTTGACAACCTCAAAAGCCAGTGGCCATCTCCGCGTTTTGACAAGGCAAACGTGGTGCTATCGCCAAATATGGTGCGAGCCCAACACTCTTCAAGCCCTCTGTTATCCGGACTTGTTTCGACGCCTCCAATCCAGCGTCCGTCCCGAAATGGAAACACAGACTCTCCAGCTGTACTCGTCATGGTGGGTTGAAGGCCTAAGATAAGTACCGCGACAAACAATCGTAGGTACATTGCCAAAGTTCCCCGTGCGCTGGGCTTGCTTCAATCCCTGCTATACCCAGTCTGAGAAAACACAGAAACGCAATATGAACTCAAGCCGAACAGACAAAGCCGA
>JANOPL010000013.1:0-14254 GCA_031421835.1 Hyphomicrobiales bacterium
TGCCACGGCGCGTTCACCTTTGACGATGGCGAGGGGGTCTCCCATCGACACGCGAAGGCCTGCATGTTTCATCGCCGTCATGTATTTTCCGCCAATGCCGGGTGAGGCCAGCACCATGTAATGCTGGGTCGAATCGCGCATGGAAATCGCATGGCCGATTTCAGCGCCAATGATGAGGCCCGAGAGATAGGACGAAATTTGCTCCGGTGGCAGTTCCTCGTAGAGGCCCAAGCTTCGGGCAGAGAATAAATTATGCAACAAACCAGCAGGATCAGCGAAGGCGCGGTCGATGCCTTTGAGGAAGGCATGCTCATCATCCATGTCATTGGCCATCAAGCGACCAAGGATTGAGTGGGCTTTCATCACAGCAAAAGTTTCGCCCGTGACGTAAGTTGCGAAATTGGTGATTTTGCCATCCTCGACATCAATCCATTTGCTGTGGGTGCCAGGGGTGACGAAATGTTTCGCACCAGAATCCATTGCACCAAACACTTGGGTTTCCTCTGACCGCATGACGTCATGGCCGAGCGTTGGGCTGTGCAAATGCAGGCCCGTGAGGAAGTGGATGGTACGGCCTGAGTTCAGCGATTTTGTGTTGACGGCTTTGGCAAGATCCTCAGGTCCCGCCGGGCAATCGACATAGGGCAGTTCCACCCAGCCTTGCCGCGACGTGATCATGCCTGAAGCGACGATGGGCAAGGATTTGTCCCATGTTGAAATGTGCAGTTCGAGGGCTTGCTCGAAGGCACCATCTTTCACTGCCAGAATACCTTCAGCGGCAGAGACTTGATCCGTCACAGCACCCTCACCGTTCACGAGATAGGCGCGAAACGATGTTGTGCCCCAGTCGAGACCGATGAATGGTTTTGTCATGAGTCTATGCCTGTTTCACGCCACCCGGTTTGAAGCTCTGTTTCATCTCTTTCAACACATTGCGCAAGGGTGCGCCGAAGGGGTCCGCTTCGATTTCGAAGGTGTCACCGTTCTGGGTGTTGATCCCGTCTGCAATTGAAAGTGTTGCGGTGCCAAAGAAGTGGATGTGCAGATCGCCCGGCACCCGGAAAGCGTCGTATTTGAAGTGGTGATATTCCAAATTTTCAAGCGTGTGGCTCATGTTGGCTTCGCCTGTCAGGAACGGCTTTTCCCAGATCACTTCACGGTTGCGGATGATGCGGCTTTTGCCTTCAATGTGTTTGGGCAATGCACCGGTTATCATTTCCGGCCCAATGGCGCAGTGGCGCAATTTCGAATGGGCGAGGAAAAGGTAGTTTTGCCGTTCGGTGACGTGGTCGGAGTATTCATTGCCAAGGGCGAAGCCCAAACGCACTGGTTTGCCACGGACGTCGATCAAGTAGAGGCCTGCGATTTCCGGTTCCTCGCCGCCATCCAGCGCGAAGGATGGTTTTGGCAAAGCCCCACCGGGCGGCACCAGCCAACGGCCATCACCCTTGTAAAACCATTCCGGTTGCACACCGGTTTTGCCCTTGGCAGGGCGACCGCTTTCGAGGCCCATCTTGAACATTTTGAGCGAGTCCGTGAGTGCTGCTTCTCCGCCATCCAATTTCTTGTGCATGGAGTCGCGGGCTGAAGCTGAGCCCAAATGGGTAAGGCCGGTTCCCGTGATGATGCAGTGCGCGGGGTCGTCGTGGGTGACAGGGGGCAGCACGCGTTTTTCCTTGAGCGCGGCCTCATAGCTTTCCGGACGCTCGGAGGAGAGTTCCTTGGCGAGGGCGGCCAGCTTCTTTTTTTCTTTGAATGCACGGTGAGCAAGCGCGATGGTTGATGCCACCCCCTTGATGCTATGAAGCCCATCGCCGGCCGCAACAGCAACCGCGCGTTTGCCTTTTTCATTGATGTATTGGACGATGTTCATTTGCGCGATCCTTCAGCCTGCGAATTCATTTTTCAGCAATCCCCTTACACCTGGTTTGAGCGCGAACACACCACCTTGATGGGGGTATCGGACCAAGGTTGCCGCATCAACATGGGCACGGGATGTGGTCAGGTACAGGGTGTCCAATTCAGGCCCGCCAAACACAGGGCACGTGACGCGGGTTGCCGGGATTTCGATGACACGGTCAATGCGGCCCTTGGGGTCAATCCGCAGCACACATGAACCCTCCCAGCGGGCGGACCAGAGGTAGCCCTCAGCATCGACAGTCGCGCCATCGGGGTAGCCATGGGCTTTGCTGTCATTGAAAACACGGCGATTGGAAATGGCGCCTGCAACGCCATCAAAATCATAGGCGAAGATAAGCTGGTTTCGGGAGTCGGAGAAATAAAAGGTCCTGCCATCGGGGGACCAGCAGGGGCCGTTCGAAACTCCGATTGAATGTTCCATCTCGAGTGACTGGCCATCAGCTGTCACGCGGAACAGGTTTCCGGTATCGGTCGTGATGTCAAAGTCTTCGCCTGCGGGCCCAATGTTTTGCATCATTGAGCCAATCCAGAAACGCCCCTGCGGATCGCAGGCTCCATCGTTCATGCGGTTGTGGGGTATATTTGATTCCGGCTTGCAGAACGGCATGACTGCACCTGTTGCAGGATCGAAGTCATAAACGCCGTCTTCTCCGCCAACGATGAAGCCACCGGTTTTCTTTTTTGCGATTGCTGTCAATAACAGCGCCGAGGTCCAGATTTCGTGTCCTGCCGTTGTGGGTGTAAAACAGTGAATCTTGGATGGTCTTGCGATGTCGAGCCACCAAAGGCTCTGACGTTCTGCATCCCACAAACAGCCTTCACCCAGTTGGTCATTGGAAGAAATGGCGCAAATGATCTGAGGGGTCATGGTGGTATTTCTTAGCGCAGTTCAATTGTTATACAAATAGAGAATTACAAAGGTTTAATGTTGTAATGCCTTGAATTGTCACAATTGCCTCCCACCTCTCCGAAATGGTGCCGGGCCCCTCTGGCATGATGGCTTTTGCTGTTGTGCGATGTCGGAACCATGATCTTGAACCTTAATCATGGAGCCCGGAATGGAGCTGTTGTTAGCGGCCCTAAGCGCTGATTTCTTAGGCACACCCACTTATTTTTGGCTGATTTTCATCGGCATCGTTGTTGCACTTTTGGCTTTTGACCTTGGCATCCTGCATAAGGAAGACAAGGAAATTTCGGCCAAGGAAAGCTTTATTCTCTACGGCTGTTACGTTGCCATTGCAATCGCCTTCGGGGCGTGGGTGTGGTGGACGAGAGGAGCACAATCCGGGCTTGAATTCTACACAGGCTATGTGATCGAGCAATCCCTGGCGATGGACAATATTTTTGTCATTGCCACAATCTTTACCTACTTTGCTGTGCCACGCGCTTACCAGCATCGGGTGCTGTTCTGGGGGATCATCGGTGCCATCGTGATGCGTGCCATCATGATCGGTTTTGGTGCTGCTCTGGTCACCCAGTTCAACTGGATCCTCTACGTGTTTGGTGCCTTCCTGGTGTTTACTGGCATCAAGATGTTCACGGCCACGGATGAGGCAACTGACTTTGACAACAACAAGGTGCTGGTCTGGCTGCGCGGGCACTTCAACATCACGCGCCAGTTGCATGGCCATGACTTCACGGTGAAGCTGCCAGATCCGAAGACGGGTAAGATCGTGACGTGGTTG
This sequence comes from Hyphomicrobiales bacterium, assembly GCA_031421835.1. Taxonomy (GTDB): domain Bacteria; phylum Pseudomonadota; class Alphaproteobacteria; order Rhizobiales; family Aestuariivirgaceae; genus Aestuariivirga. The sequence goes on from JANOPL010000013.1 coordinate 3,606, forward strand.
ACGCCGCTTGCGGTGGCCTTGATTTTGGTCGAATTTGTCGATCTGATTTTTGCAGTCGACTCAGTGCCTGCAATTTTTGCGGTCACGCTTGATCCGTTCATCGTCTACACGTCGAACATTTTTGCGATCTTGGGCTTGCGTTCGCTTTACTTTGCGCTGGCTGCGGCGATGCACCGGTTCAAGTATCTGAAAATATCACTGGCGGTGATTTTGACGCTTGTCGGCATCAAGATTTTCCTCGTGCCCATGGGTATCAAAGTGGACACGCTGTTCTCGCTGGTTGCAACACTGGGCATTCTGGCGGCGGGAATTCTTTTCTCGCTGTGGAAGACGCGGAATGACGTGGTCGAGAAGGCATAAATTTTAGTGGTTTGCGTTTAGGAGGTCCGGCGGTATGTATCGCCGGACTTCTTTTTTGGATGGAATCAAATGAAGCAAATTGAGCATTTCATCGAAAACATCATAATCTCGGCGCGTTGGATATTGGTGGTGTTTTACGTAGGACTTGCCGCCGCTCTTGGGCTTTATGCGGTCAGTTTTTTACGCAAGCTATGGGAATATGCCGAAAAGGTGATGGTGCTTGAAGAGACCGATGCGATCCTGAAAATTCTAAGTCTGATTGATGCGTCCCTTGTGGCAAGCCTTTTGGTAATGGTGATGATTTCGGGGTATGAAAATTTCGTCAGTCAGTTTGACAATATAGATCAAAAGAAAACCGAGCTGTCGTGGCTTGGCAAAATTGACGCAAGCTCACTGAAAATAAAAGTTGCCTCCACAATTGTTGCCATTTCTTCGATCCATTTGTTGCAGGTGTTTCTCAACGCCGACAAATACACGGATGGGAAATTGATGTGGCTCACTATCATTCACATGGCGTTTGTATTTTCCGCTTTGCTGTTGGCCTTTATTGATAAAGTTCTGACGGATACCAAGAAGACAAAAGATATTTGATAGGAAATCCATATGTCGCGCATCGCCTATGTGAACGGAAGTTATGTTGAAGAAGCCGAAGCCAAGGTTTCGATTTTTGATCGCGGCTTCCTGTTTGCTGATGGCGTGTATGAAGTCACTCCTATCGTCAATGGCAAGCTTGTGGATTATGACGCTCACATTGAGCGGCTGGATCGTTCGCTAGGCGAACTTCAGATGGCGTGGCCGTGCAGCAAGGATGCCTTGAAGACGATGCATCTTGAACTCATCAAACGGAACAAGCTGCAGGAAGGCATTATCTACATGCAAGTGACGCGCGGCGTAGCCGACCGCATGTTCAACTTTCCGAAAGACATCACGTCGTCGCTTGTGGCGTTCCCGCAAGTCATGTCCTTGGTAGACAATGCCAATGCGCGCACAGGTGTGAAGGTTGTCACAACGCCAGACATTCGCTGGCTGCGTCGCGACATCAAGTCGATCATGTTGCTGGCCCCGGTACTGGGCAAGCAGGACGCCTACGAAAAAGGGGCTGCCGAGGGGTGGATGGTGGAGGATGGGTTTGTAACGGAGGGAACGTCGTCCAATGCCTACATCATCAAAGACAACACGGTCATTACGCGGCCGCTGTCAAACCGCATTCTGGCGGGATGCACGCGTCGCGCCTTGTTCCGTCTCTCGCAAGAACACGGCGTAAAAATTGAAGAACGCCTGTTCACGCCGGAAGAAGCCTACGCGGCGGATGAGGCATTTCTCACATCGGCTTCGCAGTTCGTGATGCCGATTGTCGAGATTGATGGCAAGCGCATTGGCGGCGGGCAGCCTGGCCCTGTGTCACGCAAACTGCGGGAACTGTTCCTTGAGGAAGCTCAAGCCGTCTGACGCATAAAATGGGTTTCGCTGCGGGCGCGGCGATGGGCCCTGACGGCGTCGCCAAAGGCTGAGAACAGCTTTACAGAATCCGGATTTTCAGAGGCACGGAATTCCGGGTGCCATTGGGTTGCAAAGGCAAAGGCTTTCGCACCCTTGACTGACACGGCCTCGATGATGCCATCAGGAGCTGTTGCTTCCACATTCAAGCCAGTGCCTATGGTTTTAATGCCCTGTCGATGAATGGTGTTGACCATGGTTTCGCGCTTGCCCAGCAGCTGGTGTAAAAAGCCACCTTGGCGAATGTCCACGCTGTGGCGGGGCGCATAGCGCACATTGATATCGTCAGACTTGGGCGCACGGTGGTCCAAACGGCCTTCTCCGCGTTGCAGTTCAGTCTCCAACGTGCCGCCCATGGCCACATTCAATTCCTGAAAGCCGCGGCAGATGCAGAACAAGGGAATGCCACGGTCAATGACGCGGCGAATGAGTTGCAAGGTAATGGCATCGCGGTGATGGTCGTAGGGTTCGTGATCTTGTGTCGGTTCTTCACCATAGTGGGGTGGGTGCACGTTTGACACAGCACCCGTCATCAACACGCCATCAAAATGATGGAGAAGGCCATCAAGATTGTCAGGGTCAACAACATTGGGGATCATGACGGTTTCAACCTGCGCCACATCCGTCAGTGCACGGACGTATTTATCGCCCAATGAATGATACAGGAAACCATCTTTCTCAAAGGTATCAGCAGGTAAACCGACGAGGGGGCGAATGTGGGTCATGGTGTTGGCTCAAATCATTGGAACTGCAAATCGCCATATTAGCCCGGCAATCAACCCTAAGGCCAGCGTTTTGGGAATGCCGATCTTCATTTTGAACACAGCAATGGTCAATGCACCAACCAAAACCAGTGCTGCAATATCAATCGTTGAAATGTCTGGCCACCACACGGGAACCGGGGCTTGCAGCCGCTCAACTTTTCCGAACACAACATGCAGGGCAAACCAGAGTGAAAGATTCAAAATCACGCCCGTAACAGCCGCCGTTACGGCCAACAGCGCCGAGCGCAATCGTGGCCAATTATCAAGCCAGTCAATCCATGGCGCTGCCGCAAAAATCCAGAGAAAGCAGGGCACAAAAGTCATCCACAAGAATATGGCGCTGGCAAAGACAGCAGCCCAAAGGTTGCTGTAAACATTCTGCGCTGCGGTGAATGCCGCGAATTGCCCCACCAAAATCAAAGGGCCGGGTGTGGTTTCGGCAAGGCCAAAACCGTCCATCAGTTGTTGCGTGGTCATGAAACTCGACTGCTCAACCAGCGACTGCCCGAGGGATGCCAGCACAGCATAAGCCCCGCCAAAGGTGACAACGGCCAGGGTCGAGAAGATGTTGGCCAGTTTTGAAAACACGTGTTCGCTGCCGAGTATCCCGTTCAGCGCGACGAGCGGGAGCAGCCACACCGCGGCCCAGACCAGAACTGTTCTCATGGTTTGCCCACCGGATGGACGGGGGATATTGGCCATCGAAGTGTTTGAGGTATTGAGCAAAAACCCGAAGGCCGCAGCAACTGAGACAACGAGGACAAAAGGCAAACCAAAACAAAACAGCGCAATAAAAGCCAAGCCCGCCAGCACCCAATCAACTTGTCGCTTCAAGGCGCGGTTGGAAATTTTGAGGAGGGCTTCAAATACGATCGCGACAACGGCAGCTTTGATGCCCCAAAACAGCGCTTGTATGATTGGGATGTTGCCGACCAAAGCGTAAACTGTTGAGAGTGCCAACATGATGCAAGCACCCGGCAATACAAACAACAGCCCCGCTGCAAGGCCCCCCTTTTGCCCGTGCAGTTTCCAGCCGCAATAGGTGGCAAGCTGCATGGCCTCAGGCCCCGGCAGCAACATGCAGAAATTCAGTGCCCGAAGATATTCGGCTTCGGTAAGCCATTGACGGTTTTCGACCACTTCCTTGTGCATGAGAGCGATTTGCCCCGCAGGTCCGCCAAAGGAAAATATGCCGATGCGGGCCCAAACTTTTACCGCGTCCAAAAAGTGGGTTGTCATGTTGGCTGTGACTTTGCTGTTGGCCAATTGTGGGTTTCGTCGGTGGCATCGCGGCACCAGCGATAAAGTGCATCATAAATCGCCATGCCCGCTTCAAGCTGGGCGAGATCGTCGCTGTATTGCCGCGAAAGCCCGAGTGAAATTGCAAGCAAGCCAGCGGCCTCAGGCACATCTTCGTTGCGGCCCGTATCCGCAGCCCGCACAATTTTTGCAAGGTGGAGCAGGGCGGGGGTTTCCAAACCAAACACATTCAACATTTTATCAAATGTGCAAAGTGGACCCTCATGAGTCCAAAAGCCTGTTTGCATGTCAAAAGCGGTTGCGCCAAATCGTTGGGCTACACCTTCCACATCTTCGGTTGGCACAAACAGGAACGTTGCGCCCGGATCAACAAATCGCCGGATCAGCCAAGGACATGCGATGCGATCAATTTTTGGCCGCTGGCGTGTCACCCATTGTGTTCCGGTAATAGCGCTGACCGGCACAAGCGGTAAACCCGCAGCCCGCCAAGCTTCTATGCCGCCTGCGAGGGATACAGCTTCAATGCCTGCCACCCGCAATTGCGCTGCAAAACCTTGGCTCAGTTTCGCGCCGCGTTGACAGATCACGACGACAAATTTTCCCGTCAGCTTGGGCACAACGGTTGCCCACGCAAGATGGTCGACACGGGTGCTGGCGGGCAGCAACCTCGGATCAAGCAAGAAGTCTTCTTCCAGTCTGACATCGATAAGGACGGGGGTCGTTGGTGTGCCAATAAGTTTGGCAAGTTTCTCACATGAAAAAGAAAGTTGGCCTGACATGGTGCGCCTCACAGTTATAGTTTTGATGTGGACGCGACACTGCGGCGCAAAGCCTTGAGAGGTGTTCGCATACCCCTGCGAAATCTATCGCTTGAATTCGTAGGAGCGTCAAGCGCGCTTTTGGTTTCGCGCAACATGGCCAATGACATGACAGGCAATGCGTGCCGCGGTATAAGCTGCTGTTCCGTGACTATCTTTGGCAGGGGTGAATTCGACCATGGAAAATCCGGCAATCCGGGCTTTTGCGGCAATACCCGCAAACAGATCAGTGATGTGCGTAAAACTGAGCCCGCCGGGTGAAGGGTGGGCGACGGCAGGCATAGGTGCAGCGTCTAAAACATCGAGATCGAGACAGATAACGCAATCCGACCCTTCTTCGATATGCGTCAACGCCGATTGTATTCCGTGCTTGAAAATTGTTGATGCAGGTACGAGGCGAGCGCCCCACTTGCGTGCTGCAGTCACCTCTTCTTCACGCGCCGAACCTAAGCCGTGGGCGCCTACCTGCACAATTCGCCAGATATGCGGCATTTCGGAAGCGCGTCGCATGGTGGAAGAATAACCCAAATGTTCGGAATAGCGTTCATCCCGCCAATCGATATGGGCATCGATTTGCAGGACTGTTATCGGTCGTTCGCCAGAGAATGCTTTCAGAAACGGGATTGGGGTTGAATCATCGCCACCAAACATGATCGGCACGGCCCCTGCCTCCAGGCAATTGCGTGTGGCCGTTTCAATCAGGGAGCGATTGATTTTGCCCGACGTCGGTTTGGTCGCGAGATTACCGAGATCGACGGCTTTGAAAGATTCGTCCGGTATCAGCAGTCCATCAAAATCGAAATCCCAGTGGTGTAACCATTCTGCATCTTCTTTCAATGCGCGGCGAAAAGCATTGGCGGACTTTTCGTGAACGCGGTTGTTGATGCCTGGATATGGTGTGCCGTGTGGAGCGCCAAAAACTGCAAGGTTTGCTCCGGTCGGCAGGGTGGCGTGACGTGTGCCCATGAAAGCGGATGGGGCTTTTTTAAAGATGGGGGACTTCATGTCGGTAGTGTGGCTCAAACTCTCAGGCGTTGCAATCACGCAACAGCAGGTGAGAAGCTGGCTGTATTTACGAGAAACCAACACGGTTAAACGTGCGTTTAAGAAGGGAATTTGACTTCACGGCGGAAGTGAATATTGGACTGGTGATGAGCAAGAAAATTGAGTTGGACATCCACGCGATACTGCCGCCGGGCCACCCGCCCGTGTTGCCGTCGAAGGTCGGTGTGTTGCTGGTCAACCTCGGCACCCCCGAAGCCACCAATTATTGGCCCATGCGGCGCTATCTGAAGGAGTTCCTGTCTGACCCCCGCGTGATTGAGGTCAATCGTGTGCTGTGGTGGTTGATCTTGAACATTATCATCCTCTCATTTCGTCCGCAAAAAAGCGGTCATGCCTATGAATCTATTTGGAATAATGAAAAAGGCGAGTCGCCGCTCAAAACCATAACGCGGGCGCAAGCTGAGGGTATCGCTCATGCTTTGGGTGAGGTTGTCGAAGTGGATTGGGCCATGCGCTATGGCCAGCCCCCCATCGCCGAGCGCCTGCAAGTATTGAAAGACAAGGGCTGTGACAAGGTTCTGGTTTTCCCGCTGTATCCGCAATACTCTGCTGCGACGACGGCTTCTGTGATGGACAAGTTGGGGCAGGCGCTTGAGAAAATGCGCTGGCAGCCCGCCATTCGCGTGGTGCCCCCCTATTTTGCACAGCAGAGTTATATTGATGCAGTGGCTGGAAGTTTGCAGGACCATCTCGATCAATTGACGTGGAAGCCCGACCGCATCCTCATGGCGTTTCATGGTCTGCCACGGGAGTACTTGGACAAGGGCGACCCTTACCACTGCCAGTGTCAGAAAACTGCGCGGCTGGTGCGCAACAAGATGGGCTTTTCAAAAGATTTCTTACAGGTTGTGTTCCAATCCCGCTTCGGACGGGCGGAATGGCTGCAACCCTATGCCCAGGAAACCGTTGAAAACTTGCCGGAGCAGGGCGTTAAAAATCTGCTGCTGATTTCGCCCGGCTTTGCCTCGGATTGTGTCGAGACGCTGGAAGAACTTTCCATCGGATTGAAAGAAACCTTTGAGGAAAAGGGTGGCACGCATTTTGCCGTGGTGCCTTGCTTGAATGCGTCAGCACCGTCTTTGAAGATGCTGGAAAGCTTGATCCGCAACGAGTTGAAGGGTTGGCTCTAAGTCTTGTGATCGGCCTATAGTCCTCCCATATGCGAATCATCGCAGGGGACAGCTTCCATGTTTGAGGGCTTGGGCATTTTTGTTCTGGTATTTTTAGCCGTCATTTTATTTTACTTGTTACGCGCCATTCGCATGGTGCCGCAGGGCTACCACTACACGGTCGAACGCTTTGGCAAATATGTGCGCACGTTGGAACCGGGCCTCGGTTTGATTGTGCCCTTCATTGATCGTATCGGACACAAGCAGAATATGATGGAACAGGTGATGCAAGTGCCCTCACAAGAGGTGATCACCCGCGACAACGCCATGGTCACCGTTGATGGCGTGGCGTTTTACCAGGTGATGAATGCGGCCAAAGCGGCTTACGAAGTTGAAGACGTGCAGAATGCCGTCATTAATATGACGATGACAAACATTCGGACTGTCATGGGTTCGATGGAGCTGGACAGTCTGTTGTCGCAACGGGATGAGATCAATCGTCGGCTGTTGGGCGTTGTTGATCAGGCAACGCAGCCTTGGGGCGTGAAGATGACGCGCATCGAAATCAAGGACATCAACCCGCCGCGCGACCTTGTTGAATCCATGGGCCGCCAGATGAAAGCGGAACGCGATAAGCGCGCTTCCATTTTGGAAGCCGAAGGTGCACGTGGTGCTGCCATTTTACGAGCTGAAGGCGAAAAGCAATCAGTTGTGTTGGAAGCCGAGGGACGGCGCGAAGCTGCCTTCCGTGATGCCGAGGGTCGTGAACGTGCGGCAGAAGCTGAAGCCAAAGCCACACAAATGGTGAGCGAGGCGATTTCCAAAGGCAACGTTCACGCCATCAATTATTTTGTCGCCAACAATTATGTGAAGGCTTTGGAGGCGATTGCAAAATCCCCGAACCAGAAAGTGCTGATGATGCCACTGGACACATCGTCGATCCTGGGTTCGATTGGTGGCATTGCGGAAATCGCCAAGGAAGCCTTTGGAAATTCATCAGGCGATACGACGCGGCGCAACGGCCCGAAGATGTGAGGAAAAAATCATGTCGGAACTGATGTCACTGGGTGGTGGTTGGTTTTGGTTTATTGTCGCAGGATTGCTGCTGATTGGTGAATTATTGTCGCCCGGCGTGTTCCTGATGTGGCTGGCTGGGGCTGCTGCGATCACGGGTGTTTTGGATGTGGCGCTCGGCCTGTCGTGGACTGCCGAAATTCTGGTTTTTGGCGGCGCGTCTTTGCTGTTGGTTCTCGCCTCATGGAAATATGTGACGCGGGGCTGGAACCCGAAGTCTGACCAGCCGCATCTCAACCATCGGCACGGCGCTTTTGTGGGCCGGGTCTTTGTGTTGGAACAGCCCATCGTCAATGGCGCCGGCAAGTTGCGCATTGAAGATACCTTATGGGATGTGGATGGACCAGACTTGCCTTCGGGTGCGCGCATCAAAGTTACGGGCCTCAACGTTATGCGCTTGTTGGCTGAGAGCGCTTAAATACAAGCAGAAAGTTCGGCCAAACTTCCGATCATACGCGCAGGCTTTCCCGGCATGTTGTCGTCCCGCTTGGGAACGCGGGCAATTCGCACCACTTGAAAGCCGAATTGGGCGGCGGCTTGGGCGTCCCACGTGTTGGCCGATACAAAGCAAATCGATGGCGCGTCCTGAATGTGGAACTTCTGCATGGCCAACCGGTAGACCCGGCGCGATGGTTTGTAGATGCCGACTTCTTCGACTGAAAGAACATGCTCGAATATTTTATTGAGTCCTGCATGGCGCACAACGGCATCCAGCATCGACGGACTGCCGTTCGACAAAATGGCCAAGCGTTTGCCGTGCTGGCGCAGAGTGGTCAGGCTATCCTTTACTTCGGGGTAGGCATCAAGCTTCAGATAGAGCGTCATCAACTCATCAGCGAGATCGCTTTCGTTGATATCAAGTTCGGCCAACGCAAAATCAAGTGCGTCCCGCGTCACAACCCAAAAATCGGCGTGGGTGCCCATGAGGCTGCGGAGCCACGTATATTCCAATTGCTTCTGACGCCAGAGCAGACCGAGGCTTGCCGCTTTCTCGCCAATCTCAGCACCGAGTTTTGCAACGGGGGACTGGACATCGAACAAGGTTCCGTAAGCGTCGAAAACAACGGCCTGAATGCCTTCGAGTTTCTGTGGAACGGTGGACATGAGTTGGATTTAAAACACATTCAGCCGATGGTGGCCAGCCCCGGAAACTGTTCGAGCAGCCAATAGGAAATGTTTTGCATCCAACCTGTGAGGAACATGATGCCGGTCAGCACCAACAACCCGCCCATGGCTTTTTCGAAGAGGGGCAAGTGTTTGCGAAAGCGTCGCGAGAACCCCAAAAACCGTTCAACGCTCAAAGCCGCCAGCAGAAATGGCACGCCAAGGCCCAGCGAATAAAACGCCAACAAGGCCATGCCGCGTGTCACACTTTCCTCAGACCCTGCGACTGACAAAATCGCGGCGAGCACAGGGCCAATACACGGCGTCCAACCGAAGGCAAAGGCGAGGCCCATCAGGTAAGAACCGGAATACGTGGTGGCATTTTGTGAGGTGTGGAAGCGTGCTTCCTTGGCAAAAAAACTGAGGCGGAAAACTCCGAGGAAATGCAGACCCATGATGATGATGGCGACACCTGCGATTTGAGAGAGCAGGGGCAGGTTTTGCCGCAAGACATTACCCAGTGCCGATGCCGTGGCACCAAGCAACACAAACACAGTGGTAAAGCCCGCCACAAACAAGAGGGCCGAAAGCATGACATGAGAGCGCCGGGGTGCCGCATGCTCGCTTCTGCCTTCCAGCAAGTCTTCCATCGACACGCCAGACATATATACCAAATAGGGCGGCACCAGCGGGAGCACGCAAGGGCTCAGAAAACTGAAAATGCCCGCCAGCACGGCAGCGCCGATTGAGACATTGAGATCCATATTTCGCTTACTGACAGCAGTGTTGGTTTTGTGCAAGCCCGCACACTGTCACGCTTGCGTGTAATTCACTTCACTTTTTTGCCGCATTGGGCGATCATTGGAACACGTGAATCGAGGTTTTGATGAAGCGCCTGATACTTGGTTTTTTTGCATTTTTAGCAACAGTCACGACGGCTGTAGCGCATCCGCATTTGTTTGCAACGGTTGAAACAACTGTGATGACGACGCCGCAAGGACTGATTTCGGGGTTGCGTATCCGCTGGAATTTTGATGAGACCTATACGCAGTTTTCGCTGGAAGGCCTCGATCTCAACAATGACGGCACATTTTCCAACGAAGAGATCTTACCGCTGACCAAAGAAAACATCAGCAGTTTGGTGGAGTCGAAATATTTTACAAAAACCCTGCAAAGCGGACAGGAGTTGCCGCAAGCCGCTGTCACTGTGTACGGTCAGGACATGATCGACAGCAAATTGTCGCTGTGGTTTGAGTTGCCATTTGCCACACCCGTTGATCCGAAGGCAGGCGTGTTTGAAGCACGGATTTATGATCCGGATTTTTTCATCGGTTTTGATTACATGCCCGAGAAGCCGCCGCTGCTTGAAGGCGCGTTGGCAGCCGGATGCGTGATGGCGTTGAAGCCTTTGCCGACGACAGAAGAACTCGACCAGACCCGGGATATGCTGTCTGACAAGCCACAGGATTGGAAACCTGAACAGCCCACAGATTTTGGATCGATGTTTGCGCAACCCTTGACGGTGACGTGCACATGATTTGTCGGTTGTTGATGGTGGTGTTTTTGCTGTTGGGGTTGGGCGTGGCCACAGTGCAGGC
>JANOPL010000014.1:0-40042 GCA_031421835.1 Hyphomicrobiales bacterium
TCAGCAGACGGTTCAATCAGCTTTGGCTTTGCAGCTTGGGCTTTTTTGAACGGCGCTTTCACTGCTGCGGGTGCAACGTATTCTTCGTCGACGTTTTCGGCAATGTCTTCAGGTGGTGGCACCAGTTTTGGCTTTTTCAGGCTCGGCTGTTTATAGCTTGGCTTGTAGGCCGAAGCATAGTCCTTCGGCTTGTTGGCCAGTGGAATTGCTGCGCGCTTGATTGGGGTTTCTTCGATCGCATCATCAGCCGACGCTTCGTATGAAGGTTCTTCATAGGAAGGACGCTTCAGCGTGGGCTTCGACAGCTTCTTTTTCGTTTGAGGCACTGATGCTGTGTACACAGGATCAGCGTCTGACGGATTGTCGTAGGCTGACTGGAAACGCTCAATGCTATTGGAACAACCGGCCAAAAGGGCCGCAGTGGCCACAGTCATAAGGGCCTTGGCAATGACGCCACGGTTCAATGAGGAACGCATACGCAAACTCCGGTACTAACAAACTAACTCAACAGCTCACAGAATGACGGTTATGGGTTAAAGGAGCGTTAGCGTTAACGCCGACTTGCAAATTATTATTTTCAGCTCTCAACAACCACAGTCGCTCCAATGCGAACCTGGTCGTAGAGATCAATGACATGTTCATTGAGCATGCGAATGCAGCCGGAAGAAACAGCGCGGCCAATGCTCCACGGCTGCGTAGTGCCGTGAATGCGGTATTCGGTTGTACCAATGTAAAGTGCGCGGGCGCCTAAGGGATTGTCGGGTCCGCCTTCCATGCGTTCAGGCAAGTCATGCCCTTTCTGTGCTTCGCGCTCTATCATCACCTGCGGTGGACGCCAATCGGGCCATTCAGCTTTTCGAGAGACGTGATTGCGGCCAGACCACGTGAAACCTTGTCGGCCAACTCCCACTGGGTATTGATAAGCAACGCCGCCCGGCAAAACGAAATAGAGTTTGCGCTCTCTGGTTTTGATGAGAATGGAACCCGGCGCGAGATCCCGCTGAAACGGTACGGTTTGGCGGGTCTTTATGCCACCCCCCGTGCCATCGTTTTGTGCGTCGTTCAGCATGGAAAGGTCTTCGCTGCCGTTCATGGAACCCATGATTTCGAACGTGCCGCGCTTTGTTTGAACCGTTTCGGCGTGGCTTTGCGCTGTCCAAACAAGCCAAGCTGCCGCTGCCAATAAACCAACAATATTCTTGCCGTGCCCTGTCATCTTGGGCGTGAGGGTAAACGGACAGATTTAATTTGCCTTTAAGCCGTTCAGTTGACGAAGCGTTAACGCTGCCGTTTTGTAGGTCACGGGGTGCTTCCAGCGGGGCACAATTTCAGCCAGCGGTTCGAGGACAAAGCTTCGGAGATCAATTCCGGGATGTGGTAACACCAGCGGCTTGATATCGGTTCGCGCTGATTTGCGGATTTGACCGTTATAATCGAGAATGTCCAAATCGAGGGTGCGGGGCCCCCAGCGCTTCAAACGTCTGCGCCCTGCCCTTGCCTCGACGAGGTGAAGCGCGCGTAAAAGCGTTTCCGGTGACAATGCTGTCTTGACTAAAATAACAGCATTCACGAATTTCGGCTGATTTATGATGCCATAGGGCGCGGTTTCAATGAATGATGACACCCTGACTATACGAATATTATGATTGTGCATTTCCTTGACGGCGCGATCAAGTGTCTGACGCGGTGTGCCCCAAGGGCCGGTGAGATTACTGCCCAGTGCAATGAGGATCATGGTTTCAGCAATACAAAAGTGTCGGCAGCATTTTGTTCGGGATGCAAGACGGGAAAGACATCATGTTTGATTGTGCCATTCTCGATGATCATGCTGCGGCGGGTTAGATACGTTTGCGAGCCTGCGATGAACCTTTCGAGTTGCAAGGCGTTGCTAAAACGTTGAGTTTCATCCGAGAGTAACAGGAATGGTAAAGCATGCCGGACAGCGAAGTCTTTCTGCCATTCAGGCGACAAAAAACTCAAGCCAAAAACCTTCACGTGAAGCGTTTCAAAGTTTCTGTAAAGCATTGAAAAGGCCAAGACTTGCGGGGTGGAACCGTGGGCGCCGGGGATGTCGTCCCAGCCCGGTGGATTGGGGTGGTCGGGTCTGCCGGTGAAGGGGTAGCAAAACACAATGCTTGTGCCTGAAAGCTTCCCCAAGTTTACCGATGAGCCATCAGTGGCCTGCAACCCTACATCAGGCAGTTGAGAACCGAGAAGACTAGCCACGATCCCTCAACAGCCGTCCTTTTTCACGATTCCATTCACGCTCCTTGGTGTTCTCGCGCTTGTCGTGCAACTTCCGACCTTTGGCCAAGGCGATGTCAACTTTGACGCGGCCTCGAGGATTGAAAAAAATCTTCAATGGCACAATGGTCAGCCCTTCACGCAATACGCCAACGGCCAGGCGGTCGATCTGCTTGCGGTGCAGCAACAATCGGCGTGGGCGTTTGGGTTCATGATTGAAGCGATTGGCTTCGCGATATTCCGGAATGTTGGAGTTGAACAGAAACAACTCATTGCCCTTCATGGCGGCATAGGCTTCCGCCAAATTGACGTGGCCGACACGCAGGGATTTAACTTCGGAGCCTTTGAGTTCAATGGCAGCTTCGAACGTTTCCATCAGTTCATAGTCAAACCGCGCACGCCGGTTGTCGCCTTTGACAGTGATGCCAACTTTGGCAGCAGTTTTCTTTGCACCGCCACTCTTGGAGGACATGTCAGTTGATCAACCCTGCGTGAATCATGGCGTCTTTGATGAGCTTCTTTGCACCATCGGTGACAGGCACCATCGGCAAACGTGCCTCGGCGTTGCAAAGGCCAAGCAAACTTACGGCATATTTGACCGGACCAGGATTGGTTTCAACGAAAAGCGCATGATGGAGCGGCATCAAACGGTCTTGCAGTTTCAATGCGGCTTTATAGTCGCCGCGCAAGGTGGCTTCCTGAAAATCAGCGCAAAGACGCGGTGCCACGTTGGCTGTAACGGAAATCGCCCCCACTCCACCATGGGCATTGAAACCCAGTGCTGTTCCATCCTCACCCGACAGTTGAATGAAGCCTTCACCTGTCATCAAGCGCTGGCGCGACGGGCGCGTCAGATCAGCTGTCGCGTCTTTTGTGCCGACGATGTTTTTGCAGTCCTTGGCCAGACGGTCCAATGTTTCAACTGACATGGCAACCACTGTGCGGCCTGGAACATTGTAAACAAAGATAGGAATATCAACGGCTTCGGCGATGGCCTTATAGTGTTGATAGAGGCCTTCCTGGGTTGGCTTGTTGTAATAGGGGCAGACGACCAAAGCGGCATCGGCACCCGCCTTTTTGGCATGGGCTGTGTATTCAATGGCTTCTGCGGTGTTGTTCGAGCCAGCACCTGCAATGACAGGCACTTTGCCCTTGGCTTCTTCTACACAAATCTCAACCAGCCGCTTGTGTTCTGCCGGAGTCACGGTTGGGCTTTCACCCGTTGTTCCCACAGGAACAAGGCCGTGACTTCCCTCTTTGATTTGCCAGCCCACGAATTTTCGGAACGCCACTTCATCAACAGCGCCGTTGTTCATGGGGGTAATCAAAGCTGGAATAGATCCTTGGAATCGCACAATAACCTCACATCAAATCTGATAGGTAAGAAGTTCTAAACCATAATCGGGCAAAGCTGTTGGTTCAGAAACCGCCGCGCCCTTTTAAAGTTGCGGCACCATAGTCGTTCATATTCGGAACGGCAAGCAAGTGCGGCGCTTCAGGCCATTAATCCCACACGGATTGGTCGAAATGCTGTCTTAATCCTCCACTATCGGGGGTGCTGCCCTCCGGTGATGAGAGTGTGTGAGGAATTGGAGTGAGAATGTTGCCGGATTTGAATCGTCGTGGGTTTCTGCGTGGTCTGTTTGCGGCTTCGGCCCTGTCTCTGGCGCCATTTGCCATCACTCTTGAACCCGTGGAGGCCGCCAACAGCATGGCGGTTGCTGCAGTGAAAGAAGCATTGCGCGGTAATTTCACCGATGCCGGCGTTTTTGCTGAACGCTCCAACGATAGCGCGGCTGTCAAACTTGTTGAGTTGATTTTTCTGCGTGACCAAGGTGGGCAAGTCGGGTTCCAACGTATCCGCGACTTTCAGGCGGCCGCACCAAAGTGGCCACTTTCAGACACCCTGAAAAAGCGGGCTGAGCAGAATTTATATTTGTCCAATGAATCATCCGACACTGTAATCGGCTACTTTGAAAGCACTGACGCGTTGAGTGCCGAAGGGCATGCGGCCCATGCCCGCGCCCTGTTTCAAGTCGGGCGCAATGACGATGCAAAACGCGCTCTGCGCCGCGCATGGATGATGACAAGCATGGAGGGCGAAATTGAAAAACGCATCGCTTCGGAATTCTCTTCGCAACTGACATCTGCAGATCACAAAGCCCGCCTCGCGCGATTGATCTATGCGCAACAATCTGCTGCTGCTGTTCGCCATGCGAAGCGATTGGGGTCTGACCAACAAAAGGTGGCGCAAGTTGCACAGATCTTGTTGCGCGGTGGCGCAGGTGCCGAAAAAGCCTATACCAATCTGTCGTCCGGTCTGCGGAATGAATTGCCGCTCCGTTACGCCTTGGCCCGGCTTTACCGGAAACAGGAAAAATTTGGCAAGGCCCGCAGCATTCTGTTGAACGCACCTTCGACTGCCGCAGAGTTGGGTGACCCCTCAGCCTGGTTTGAAGAGCGCCGCATCATCGCGCGTCGCTCCATTGGTCCCTACAATAAGGACACTTGGAAACAGGCCTATCAGTTGGCCAGCCGCCACGGCATTGCTTCGGGCGACGACTTGCCCGATGCTGAGTTCCTGGCAGGTTGGATTGCTCTGCGTTACACAAAAGACACGAACGCCGCATTCCAGCATTTCACCAGACTGTTCGAGGTGGCTTCAACACGCACCGACAAAGCACGGGCGGGTTATTGGCTGGGGCGCACTTACCTCGCCGCAGGCGATAAGTCGGCGGCGAAAACCGAATTCAAAGCGGCTGCGAAGCATTCCACGATTTATTACGGCCAATTGGCGCGTGAACAGATCGGCTTGGGGTTAGTGCCTGAAGAAATCAACGGTGGTGAATCATCAAGTTCTGCAAAATCGCGCGTGGAACAGGATGAGGTCATTCGCGCCTTGCGGTTGATGCACGCCGCATCTGGCAAAGCCAATATCCATATGTTTCTTTATGCAATTGCCACACGCTTGAAGTCAGTGGACGAAATGAATGCGGCAGCAGCGGTCGTGCACAGCTTGGGCGGCACCTACCATGCGTTGAAGTTGGCTAAAGTGGCAGGGCAGTTCAAAGTCGACATCGATTCCTGGGCCTATCCGCTTCGCGGTTTGCCGGATTGGAAGCAGGTCGGAAAACCCGTCGAGAAAGCTTTGGTGTTTGGATTGTCGCGGCAAGAGAGCGAGTTCAATGCAACAGCGGGCAGTCGCGTAGGTGCCCAAGGCTTGATGCAAATCATGCCGGCCACCGCCAAGCTGATTGCGCGGCAACACCGCATTCCTTATCGCTCCGGCATGTTGACGTCAGACCCAACGATGAATGTGAAAATGGGTGCTGCGCACTTGGGCGATTTGATTGCCAAGTATAACGGATCCTACGTGCTCACATTGGTGGCATACAACGCAGGGCCGCGCCGATCAAAGGAATGGGTCGAAGCGTTTGGCGATTTGCGCTCCGGCCAAGTGGACCCCATCGATTGGGTTGAGAATATTCCGTTCCAGGAAACACGCCAGTATGTGCAGAAGGTGATGCAGAACTTGCATATTTACCGCTCTCGTCTCGCCCCAAAAACAGTGAGACCCATGAGCGAAGATCTGCGGCGTGGCACACCGTCTGACGTGAACGTCGCATCGATTTCGCAGACGGCACCCGAAGATGAATGTGCAAGTGCATTGACGTCGTTCCTCGGTGGTTGTGACTGATCGCTGGTTTCGCGCGGCCGACGGCACGCAACTCTTCGCGCGTGATGACGGACCGTTAAACAATCTTACGCCGTTGCTGTGTTTGCCCGGTTTGACGCGCAATAGTCGCGACTTTGAACCTGTGTTTGATCGCTACGCCAAACGGCGGCGGGTGATTGCCATGGATTTTCGCGGGCGTGGGCTTTCGGCACGTGCTGCCGACCCGCAGACCTACCGCGTTGATGTGGAATTACAGGACACGCTGGCATTTTTGCAGTCGTTGAACGTCGAGTCCGTCGCTGTGTTGGGCACGTCGCGCGGTGGTATTGTCGGGATGTTGATGGCGGCCTACGCCAAATCATTTCTGGCGGGATTGATGTTGAATGACATTGGCTGTGAACTGAAAACCGACGGTTTGCAGCGGATCAAGGATTACGTAGGCACGCCGAAATTTCACAAGACTTGGGATGATGTCGGGCGCTCGATTGCTGCAGGCGCGCGAGGATTTTCAAATGTGACGTCCGCGCAATGGGTGGAGATGGCGAAACGGATTTACGTGAAAACTGATCTTGGCATCGGGCCCAGTCACGACCCTGCCCTTGCCGCCACGCTGCCAAGCGATGATGATATCCGGTCGGGCAAGGTGGGGGAGCTTTGGTCGATCTTGCCGGCCCTCGCTGATGTGCCGTTTGCGTTGATGCGGGGCGAAGGCTCGGATTTGCTGACTGTTGAAACGGTTGAGCGCATGCAACGCGAAATGCCAAGCCTTGTTGGCACAACCATACCTGAACGCGGCCATGTTCCATTTCTGGATGAAGCGGAAAGCGTCGGGGCTCTCGATGGCTGGCTTGTCGCTGTCGATCAAAAACAACAGGGCCGATAACAAGTACCGGCCCTGATTTATTCAGTAGACAGACGATTTACGGCTTTCGTGTGCGCTGACCTGAAAGGGTTTCGCCTTTTTTGTTTTTCAGACCGCCGGTGCCGTAAAGCTTGGCGAATTCAGCGTCCTTGCCTTCTGCCAGCAACCGCGCCTGACGGATCCACTCCTCACGCTTGATGCGCCCACCAAAGCGGAGGTGATCATCCACCCAATTGACTTCGGTCGACGTCCACGCAGAAATTTGATCGAAGTGGAAAAACCCGAGCGAATGCAGTACACTCTCGTTCTTCGGGCCCACACCGCTGATGCGTTGCAGATCATCGGGCTTTCCGCCACGGGCTTTTGAAATACCCTTTGGCTTGTTCATTTTGCCCGAAGCTGCCGCTTTTTCGTCAGCCGCTTTATCCGCAACGGACATCAAAGCCATTGAACTTGGCGCGTCTGCAACTTTTTCCATGGGTCCGCGTACGGTGCGCAAGCCAGCATCTTTTGAACCTTCTCCACCTGTCCCGTACAACTTGGTAAATTCCGCTTCGTTGCCAGCGGCCAGCAAGCGGGCCTGGTTGATCCATTCTTCGCGTTCGATACGTCCACCAAATCGCAAGTGATCATCTACCCAACTGACCTGTTCCGGCGTCCATGATGCGATCTGATCGAAATGGAAGAACCCGAGCGAATGCAGGATTTTTTCGTTCTTTGCACCAACACCGCTGATGCGGAGAAGATCATCAGGCTTGCCGTTCCGCGCCATGGTGATGCCGCGCGGCCGTTCCATTTTGGCCATCCGCAAGGGCTCGGCTGCGACCGCAGGCGCCGCAATCACAGGAGCCACAATGGGCGTTGGTGCCGTGTATTTGGGAATAGCCACCGCAGCCACAGGTGCTGCGACAGCAGCTGCCACCACTGGAGCTTCGACGGCAGCGTCAGCACCCAGAAGTTTGCGCAAGATGCAACCAATGCAAGCACCTGCAAAGTAGGACCCTAAGAGCCAAACGGCGAGTTCAATGAGGTAATGTAACATGTGATTTCCCTGCCCGATCAGTTCTGCGGCTTAGACGTGTCACACGTCCGCCAGCCAACCCAGACACCCAAAGCCGCCGCCAACAACAACCAGACCCAATTGTACTGAACAATAATCCAGCTGTCGTTCCAATTGAAAAATTCGTTCATTGTCATTCCCCCTTATGGCTTGACTGTAATTTCAACACGGCGGTTTTTCGTGCGGGCTTCATCGGTCACCGCAGGATCAAGCGGTTTTGTCTCCCCGAAAGCCTTGACCGAAAGACGGGCAGCATCAACTCCGGCCTCCGTCAACATGCCAACAATGAGTTGGGCGCGACGATCGCTCAAATCTTCGTTGTAGATTTCAGGCCCTCTGAAATCCGCATGTCCTTGCACTTCAATGTTCAGTGAGGTGCAACGTGGGTCTTTCAACAACGCAGCATATTGGCTGACAGACAGATCAAAAGGCTTGGTGATGTCTGTCAGGTCGTATTCAAAGCGGATCGGAAAAACATTTCCGATCCGGTTCATGACGGCCACGCAATCATAAGGGGCGATTGATCGCACAACGGGCGCTTTGCCTTTCGCTGCAACAATCACTTCGCCTTCAGACGCGTCTGTTTGCACGCGGCCATATTGGTCCGTGGTCTCAGTAACAATGCTGTAAGTCCCCACAGGAAGAGGCTGCGCAAGGTTCAAGCGCCATTTGCCATCACCATCTGCCACAAGTGGGCTGTTTGCAGCACCAAGTTCAGCGGAAATGTTGGCTTGCGGAATGGTGACTTTCAAGGTCTTTGCCATGGCTTGGTCCCATGTGCCCGACAGATGATCAGGTGAAACATCACCTGACATGGTCATGACCGTTGGGGCAGCAGGTTGGGTGACCGCCACCTTGAGTTCCTGCATTGTGGCATCGGTGATTGTCACACCTTCCGCACTGGCAATGGCGTCGACATCATACATGCCGTCTTTTAAGGCAGAGCCTGGAAACAATGACCAGTTGCCATCTTTGGCACGCAGATTTGCGTCTGTGCCCAAGGTGTAAGTGCGGCCAGCCACACTCACTGAAAGTCCTGTAGCTGCATCCTGTGGCCAGGTGCCTTTGATGATGGGTGCGCCAGTCAAATCCAGCTGGCTTATAACTGTTGGCGCTGGCAGGATCTTTGGCGGCTGGGCTGGCGGGGGTGCAACAGCAGGTGGTTCCAGAACAACGATGGCACCCTGTACCACTGTCAACTTCGTTTCGGCTGTCGCGTCGTTGGTGGTGAATACAACGTCATATTTTCCGGGAGCAAATTTGGCAGAGGGCGCAAAGTTGAACTTGCCTGCACCGTCACTCGTCAGGGCGGCACCGCGACCCAAAACATAAGTCCGCCCCTGAACCGAGGCTGACAGTGTGTGACCGGGCTTTTCGTCCCAAGTGCCGGTAATGGCGTAGGGCCACACGGCATTCGCCGGGACAGCGTCCACAATGGCTTTCGCTGCGGGAACGACAGGTTCAGCCACCGGAGCTGGCGGTGGAGGCGCCACGGGTTCAGGAATGACGATTGCGGCAACCATTTTCTGCGTGGCGAGGTTGCCTGCAGCATCATTGACGGTCAGATCAATATCATAACTGCCGGGGGCTAATTTTGCCGACGGCTGGAAGGTGAAATTGCCTTTGCCGTCAGAGCTTAACGCCGCGCCGCGATTGACGGTGTAAGTTCGACCTGCCACCGCGGCCACAAGACTGGCGCCCGCAGCTTCAGCCCATTTACCAGTGATCGCAAATGGCCAGACCGCCCCCGCTGTAGGCGGAATAATTTCGGGAGCTGGTGGTGGCGTTAAATCAACCACGGCTTTTGCTGGCGCTGCGGCTTTGGTCCACTTGCCTTCAACATCTACCACACCGGGCATCACGTCGATTTCGCCCTCCAGAAGTGGCAGTGTTGGAGTGAGCGACCAATTGCCGGCCCCATCGCTTTTCAGCTCAGGATTGGTGCCAAGAACATACATGGTTTCGCCGACTTTGACCTGCAAATTGCTCTTGATGGCTTTTGCTTCCACTTCTGGCCAAGTGCCAGTAAACGTCGGCGTAACAAGGTTGCCAAAATACGGCATGACAGTGGGCAAGGGAAGCTTCACAGGGTCGGGCAAATCGATGACAAGTTTGCCTGGCGTGGCGCTCAGCGTCTCCTTGCCGTCGGACGCTTCCACGGTGACGTCATAACTGCCTTCAGCCAAGGCTGGCGGCTTCAATGTCCATTCGCCAGCGAGTGTTGTGAGTTCAGGGCTATCGCCCAACTTATATGTTGTGCCTGCAAGACCAACGGTCAGGGTTTTTGCGACACCTTCCTGCCATGTACCTTTGATCGTTGGAGCGGCTTCAGTGGCGTTCACGGATTCAACCGTTGGCGCAACCAGTTTGACGGGTTCGACGATTTGAATGTTCTGCGCAATCGTGCGCACACCGTAGGTTCCAGCGACTGCTGCAACAGCTTTATCCACAGCTTCCTGGCTGGGTGCGGTGCCCTGTAGCACAAAATCGCGGGCGCTTGATTCGACTTTTGCCCAAGCGGTATTTTCATCAGCAGACAGTGCCGACGCCGCGCGGCCTGCAATTGCGTCTTTCATTTTGTGAGAACTGGCTTCGTAGACAACAGCAGCCAAAAGCGGCAAACCTGCGCCAAAAAAGGCCGGAAGCACCCATTTGGAAGGACGACATCTGGTCATATAATCAACCCCCTTGAACGATCAATTTTTCTCACATGGGATGCAACACGCCCGTGTCAACACCCACAAATTTAAGGATTTGTTAGCATTTACAAAAGCCTTTGGCTATGGGCCGGGCTTTTTGGGCGACTTTGTGCGCGTTTGAAGTTGCGCGGCGTTATCGCTATTCCAAGCTCAACCTTGTGACATATCTGCCACAACAAACGTCGATTTGAGTGTTCCCGGCCTTTGTCGTCAAATTGTTGTGTGGCTGTCAAAGAGCCCAGCGATTTCCGTTCTTGGCGACGCAAACATGCTGCGCCGTCTTCTGGGACTCTAGGGGGCAAATTCACTGACAGTGAGGGTAGAAAATGACATTAATGAAGCACGTATTTTTGAGTGCCGCGGCAATTTCCTTGTTCGCGGTGAGCGCACAGGCAGACGATCTTTCCAGCTTGAAAGCGCAAATCGAAGCTTTAAACAGCCGTATTGCACAGCTTGAGACGACGCCCGCAGTTCCGGCAGGTTATCAGCTGTTGACGGTATCTGACACCGACTTGGTCGTTGCACCTGAATTCTCTTCAGCACGTTATTTCGGCACCAAAGGCACGCAAATTAGCATTGTTCCATCAGCTGATGTGCCAGAGTCGACCAGCATTACGTGGACTGGCTATGTTGCTGCTGCGGTAACCTACGTTGGCAAGGACATCGAAGGCCTGGACTTGAACGCTGATGGTGACTTCCTTGACGCGGGTGAGGCTGCCCCGATCAACAGTGACGCGTATGATGTCCTGTCCAAAGCAGGCCTTGAAGTGAGAGGCAAAACTGAAACAGCAGTGGGCGAAGTGGGCGTTTCGATCGTTCTGCTTGCCGATTCCAACACAACGATTGGCGGCACAAACCGTACGCACGACTCGTCTGTGGCAACCGACGGTTATAAAGGCTACTGGAAAATGACGCCTGAACTCGAACTTTCGGGCGGTTCTTTTGGTTCAGCCGCCAAAAACAGCCAAGGTTGGAAAGGTGCCTGCTCCTGCTACTTTTTGGGTGAAGATCCAACCGGTCACTACGGAACAAACCTTGGAAATGATCCGGCGCAGCTTCGTTTGACTTACAAGTCCGGACCGATCGCATTTGCCATGGCAGTTGAAGATTATGACAATCGCCTCATTGCTGGATTTTCGACGAAGAGCAAGCTCGGTGTCGCTGCCGAGATGAAGTTTTCGGGCGACGGCTATGGGTTTGAATTGAACGGCGGATATTGGGACAGTGCAGTAGTTGTTTCTGATGCAAACTGGTCGATCAGTGCTGGTGCGAAGTTCGATTTGGGCGACATCGCTGTTCTTACAGCGGCACTCGGCACCGGCGAAGACCGCCATACCGTTGGAAATGGTGATAAATACGTCAAAGGCAGCATCATGGCCACATTTACGCTGTCAGACGCAGTGTCACTCGAACTCGGTGCCGCACACCGTGATTACAAGGCACGTAACGACCTTACAGCCTTTGGTGGTGGTCTTTACTATCAACCCGTTGACCAGCTGACGCTGGGCTTCGAAGGCCTGTATTCCGACGAAGATGGACCACGTGCCGTTGAAACAGTTGAAGCAGCTCTCGTTACGGTTTGGCGTTTCTGATACTTAACGCTTCACAACATCGTTAAAACGGCTAGCCCATGGCTGGCCGTTCTTTTTAACACCCTGTTCATAACTTGTGGCAGAGGGGCTTGTGGCTTCACATGAATGTTGCACTATTGCCACAGATACCTGAATTCTAACTGGAAATCGCCCAAGTTAGTTGACGTTAACAGCGGATGCGTCGAAACAGACGAGGTGTGCGGTGAATCAAATGCTGCATTGCCTTCCCTTCAACATTGCAGGGGATCGGGGGGCTCATCCAACTCCATATAGATTGGGAGAATACAAATGAACGTATTGAAAATTGCACTTCTCGGTACAGCGGCTCTTGCTGCAGTGTCGGTTAGCGCTCGTGCAGACGATCTCACAGATTTGAAGGCACAGATCGAAGCGTTGAACGGCCGCATTTCGCAGCTCGAAGCAACACCATCGATCCCAGCTGGTTTCCAGTTGCTCACCGTTTCGGAAGCCGATGCCATCATCGTTCCAGGCGTTGAAGTCGACAAGGAATATGGCACAAAGGCCACCAACATCGGCATTCTTCCAACAGCTGACGTACCAGCATCGACCAACATTCAGTGGTCTGGCTTCGTACGCGTTGGTATCGTAAGCGAATCCGGCAAGAGCCGTATCGACAGCCAGCTTAAGTCAACCGGCGCTGTTACAATCGGCGCTGTTCAGCCATCAATCAAGGCAAAGTCAATTGACGTCGTTTCACGCGCGGGCATCAAGGTTGTAGGAACAACCGAAACAGCAGTGGGTGAAGTTGGTGTGCGCGTTGCACTGCTTGCCACCGTTGAAGGCTTCGACAATCGTTCGCATGACTCAGACGTTCAGACCGACGGTTACTGGGGCTGGTGGAAAATGACTCCTGAGCTGACGCTTGCAGGTGGTGTTGATGGTTCGCTGGCAAATTCCAGCAACGCTTTCGACAACCGTTGCTCATGCGCTTACATCGGCACAGGCGGTGCATTTGGTCACGGTGACCCAACGCAGATCCGTTTGAGCTATGCTTCTGGCCCGATTTCCTTTGCAATCGCACTGGAAGATGAAGCCAACCGTATTGATGCATTCGGCTTCTCGAAGAAGAGCGCTTTCGGCGTAGCTGGCGAAATGAAGTATGCTGGCGACACCATCGGCTTCGACCTGAACGCTGGTTACTGGGATTCAGTACAGGACACCACGTTCAGCGATGCAGCTTGGACAGTTAACGCCGGTGCAAACTTGGGTCTGGGTGACATTGCCAGCCTCGGCCTTGCTATCGGTGTAGGTGAAGATTCTCACCTCACAGGCAGCGTTGACCGTTATGCCAAGGCATCGATGTTCCTGGGCTTCACGCTCAGCGACTCAGTGTCGGCTGAATTCGGTGGTGCTTACACCGATTACAAAGGCAACTCATCGACCTACACCATCGCTGGCGGCTTGTATTATACACCAGTGTCACAGCTGACATTGGGTATGGAAGCTTCCTACGGACGTGCTAAGAACGTTGCGACCAACGAAACAGCAACTGTTTATCACCGCACTTCAGGCAACAACACTGTTGTTGACGCGATTGCGATCTGGCGCTTCTAATCCAAGCTTCGCTTGATTTTACGGAACGGCCCGCTTCGGCGGGCCGTTTTTGTTTATGTGCACGCATGTTACTCGCCTTGTTGTTGTGATAATTCGTTGCTAGATGTGCAACTTGTCCGGCGCGCTTTGATGTCGCTCTTAGTCGTCATTCCAGACGTGTCGTGAAGCGCAGCGAAACGAGCGATTTGGAACCCCGCTCAACCAGAAGCGGGGTTCCAGATCGGTCACTCCGTTCACACTTCGTGCCCGTCTGGAATGACGGGATTTGTAATTTGGCAGAACATATAACCGCACCATGAAAAACCTAGCTGTTGTCTCCCTTGCCCTCCTCCTCGCTGCTTGCGCAGCCGATGGTGGGCCTGGCCTTGATGTTGAGAGCCGCTCGATTGCCGTGGAGCAGAACGCCGTGCCAACGTCGGGTGCAGGGGCTGCCAGTTCTGTGGCACATTTGTTGCCCGCCACCAGCCCGACATTTGTAACCTTGACTGTCTCACGCAAAGACCCTTCAGGGGCTGAGAGCCGCGGAAATTCCGGTGGCCAGGCCGTAACCTCGGGAAGCGGCTACGTGGTCGACAACTCTGGTTTCATCATGACGGCTGCCCATGTGGCTTTGGCCAAGGGCAATACCGTGTCAGCCAAGGCATCGAATGGTCGGGTTTATTCTGGCGTGGTGGTCGCATTGAAGCCTGACAATGATATGGCGATCATCAAGCTCAGAGGCTTTGCTGGTCGTTCAGTTTCGCCCGCAGCGCCCGGCTGTGTAGCCAAAGGCGATTTGGTCTATACGCTGGGTAAGCCTCACGCGCAGGGAGATCTTGCACGTGTCGGTGCTTTTGAAGCCAAACACTTCGGCCGCGCTGTTGCATATGGAAAGTTCGGCTACCCTGATGCCCTCGTGTTGCGGATGAGCACACAGAAGGGCGAGTCGGGCGGACCCCTGTTTGACAGCAATGGCAAACTCATTGGCATGGTGGTGAGCACGCTGTCTGACGCGTCCGGGCAATCCATCAACCTTGCACATGCCATCCCCACAACAGCGCTGGCGAACTTCCTGTGCAGCAGCACGGAATGTGGCGGAGAATGGGCGACATTGGCCAACCGCAATGTTGATGATTGCGGCGGGGCTTAAGGCACCAACACCGTGGTGCCAGTTGTCTTTCGCGCCGCCAAATCTTCATGGGCCTTTGCTGCATCGTTCAAAGCGTAACGCTGGTTGACTTGTATTTTCACTTTGCCTGACGCCACCATATCAACCACATGCTTTGAGACTTCGGCAAAATCAGCATCGGTTGAGGTGAATGTGCCGAGGGTTGGCCTTGTGATATAGAGCGAACCTTTGGCGGCGAGCACACCCACATCGAAATTCTTGATGGGGCCTGAGGCGTTGCCAAAGCTGACCAGCAACCCTCGGGGCTGCAAACACTCCAACGACGTCATTACCGTTGTCTGGCCGACACCGTCATATACAACAGGCACACCCTTGCCATCGGTCTCGGCCTTGACTCGCTTCACCACATCTTCATTCGAAGAATCTATCACTACATCGCAACCGTGATGTTTGGCGATGTCGATTTTTGAAGAATTGCCGACAACACCGATCACGCGCGCGCCAAGAGCCTTGGCCCATTGGCTGAGGATGAGCCCTACGCCGCCCGCCGCTGCGTGCATGAGTATGGTTTCCCCTTTTTTCACGGCATAGCATGAGTTCAGCAAGTAGCGTACGGTCATGCCCTTCAACATCATGCCAGCAGCGGCCTCGTCGGAGATTGAGTCGGGCAATTTGGCCAAGCGGTTTGCCGGAAAGTTGCGGGCTTCCGCATAAGCCCCCAGTGGACCCGTTCCGTAGGCGACACGGTCACCGATTTTCAACGTTGTTACATCAGCACCAATTGCTTCAACAACTCCAGCCGCTTCAGAGCCGAGACCCGAAGGCAGCGGCACAGGGTACAAGCCAGAACGATGGTAAGTGTCGATGAAGTTGAGGCCGATTGCCGTGTGTCGTAAACGCACTTCGTGAGGAGCGGGCGGTGCCAGGTCAATATCCTCCAAACGCAACACCTCAGGTCCGCCAACGGCATGGAAACGAATTGCTTTTGTCATGTCTCGTCTTTCTGCAGCCACATGCTTGAAAGGGCTGATACCAACTTGTCATAGCCCAGCTCTTCAAGTGAAATCAGGCGCACGTCGAGGACGGCGGCCTTGCCCATCAGCGCGTTGTAGCGCGGCACGCCGCGAATTTCATCATGCAAATCCGTTGTGACCAAAACTGCCACGCATTCGCCCGGTCGGCCAAAATGGTCAGCCAGATTATCAGCCTCATGCACGGCATCCATCAAGCGGTTGCGTTGTTTCCGGTCATGCATGTCAAGTTCGGAGCGCAGCGCCTTGCACGATACAAAACCCAATCTGTTCTGCTGGCGCATGATGAGATCAATTTCATTTTCGCCAGTAAAGCCTTTGACCGACCAGCCGATGACCTGGCCGTAAAATGCTTCCTCTGCTTTTGCATCCATCGCTGCCAGCCAGGCCAACTCTTCAAGCCAGCCGCCCGACAAATATCGTCGTCCGGCAACCTCACAAATCTCGTGGCCGTGCTCTTCTTTGACAACCAACCGGTGTTCCAACAGCGCCGCGACCAATTCATGGCCCTGTCCGGTAATGGTTTCAGGGATGATTTCAACATGCTTCATGAAACTTTCAGTGGCGCGAAAAATGCGGTCGCGCACTTCTTCAAACGTATTGTAGTGGTTGGCAATCATGCATGTCAGCGCTTTGCGGGAGAGCGCTTCATCCTGATCGCCGGTATCGCCTTTCAGCCATGCGCCACGCGCGCTCAAGAGGGCTTCTATCGAATTGGTTTCCATGGCAAGTTTATCGCGCTGCCCGCCTTTTCATTCAAGACATAAACGTCAGATTGGTGATTATGAATTTTCACGTCGCTCAAAACGTTTCCGCCGTCGAGGCCCCACCCATCGCCGAAGCCATGAGTTGGGTGAAGCCCAACGCACAAAGCAATCGACCCTTCCTGAATTTGTGTCAGGCTGTGCCGAGTTATCCCCCCGCAGCTGAGTTACAAGCGGAGTTCGCACGGTTGGCCCTCACCGACGGCATGGGTGGGTATACGAACATCTACGGGATTCAAGCGTTGCGAGACGTGCATGCCGAAAGCATGGCGCGGGATTATGCGGGGCAGATCACGGCGTCGCAGGTGGCGATCACGACAGGTTGCAATCAGGCCTTCGCCGCCGCGGTGATGGCTGTTGCAGAGGCTGGCGACACCATGGTTGTGCCAACGCCGTGGTATTTCAACCATCAGATGTGGCTAAAAATGCTAGGCATCGGCATTCAGGCGATTCCGGCCTTCGCTGCGGGGCGCAATTACCCGGATGTTGACGAAGCTGAAAAAGCCATTACCTCAACAACACGCGCGATTGTATTGTGCACGCCCAACAATCCATCGGGTGCGATTTATCCGCCAGCAGTGATTCACGACTTCTTTGTATTGGCACAGCGCAAGGGTTTGGCATTGATACTGGATGAAACCTACAAAGACTTCCGGCCCGGTGATGCACCATCTCATGGTTTGTTTCAGCGCAGTGATTGGGCCGAAACGCTGATTCAGCTTTACAGTTTTTCCAAGGTCTATGCGCTTGCGGGCTATCGCCTGGGGTCGATGATCAGTGGCGAAAAGATTTTGAGCGAGGCTGCAAAGATCCTTGATTGCATGACGATCTGCCCGCCGCATATCACGCAAGCTGGTGTGGTGTTTGCCTTACGCGAATTAAGTGCATGGAAGCGCGGCAAGCTCGATATGATGGCGGGGCGCCTGGCAGCCATACGCAGCGCATTTCAACATCCGGATTTGGAGTTCGAAATGGTGTCATCGGGGGCTTACTTTGCTTATGTGAAACACCCCTTTCGTGGCGAATTGTCAAAACCCGTGGCCATGAGGTTGGCGCAACAACACGATGTGCTGTGTTTGCCGGGTGTCATGTTCGGGTCGGGGCAGGAAGACTACTTGCGCTTTGCCTTTGCCAATGTGGATGGGGCTTTGATGCAGCCCCTCGTGGAGCGGCTGATCGGGGCGCAATGATCACGCCCTGCCCTTCACAATCAACATGACAGACAAAGCTGAATAGAAAAAAGCTTCACGCCAGATGATTGGCAAGTAACCGTCCCACAGGGCTTCGGCTTCACCAAATCCAAAAGCGGCAATCGCCGCCATGCGCGGCGTTGAAAAACCACCAGCGGCGGCGATGAACAGCACTTTCAAGCCATAGGTCAGGCCTGCGCCAAACGACATGTTGCCAAAATAAAGCACGGCCAGCAGTCCGCCCAGCAGAGCCAAGATGGCCGACGTTGCCGCGGTCAGGATAATGGTTTTATCGACATTGATGCCACACAGACTGGCTGCTTTTTTATCTTGCGATACAGCACGGATGCTGCGCCCAGCCGGGGTTCGCGCAAGAACGATGTCGGCTGTGATGAGCAACGACATGATTGCCAGGATGTTGTAAAACTGGATTGTCGTGATGCTTGCACCAAAGCCCAGTTGCAACGATGCCGAACCAATCTGCGGTAACCAGAAATCTCTGCCGGATGCGCCAATGCGCACCGCTTCCATCAATACTATTGCGAGGGCGAGTGTCGTGACAATCATCATGTTGGGAGCAAGGGCCGCAAAGCGCGGCACAATGAGACCCGCGAATACGCCAACTGCAATGAGGGAAATAAGTGCCGAAGCTGCCAAGCCAAACCCCAACGAGGCTGCAAATGTGAAAATCAACGCGTTGTAGGCAAATGTCACACCAAGTGTGAAAACTTGTCCAGAGAGAGCGAAAAATGCGCCGTGCGCCAAGTTGGGTTTTGGCACCACTTGATGCAACAGCACATAGCTGTAAGCCAGCAGCGCGTAGAGAAACCCGTTGTGAAGGCCGTTGGCTGTGATTTGGTAGAGGTAGGACAAACTTACGCTCTGAATGGGTTGGTGCTAGTGTTGGTGTATATCTCTGAAGGACGATTAGCCATGAGAATTCTTGCAAGAGAGATTGTGTTTCTTCTGACTGTTTGCCTGCTGCTTGCAGCTTGCAGGGACGAGTCACGCAGTGGTTATGTGGAGCTCACGGGGCGCGTTTTCATTTTCAATCCGAGGGTGGCGACGGCTACATATGTTGTGTCCTTGGGAATTCTGAAACCGTTGCCTGAAGGTGCAAGAATTGAAGCAGTGTTTGATGACCCAGCAGGCGGCGACAGAATAAAAATTTCGCAACTGATGCGGACCGTTGCCGGAAAGGTGGCGGTGGAAAGCCCGAATTTACATTGCATCAAAAAGGGCAAACGCTATGCGTTTGAAGTCAAACTGTTGGATGCAAACGGTGCTACGTTACAGAGTGTGTCGTCGTCCATCGAATCGACTTTGAACCAGAGCATTTTGCCAGATGCGCCTTTGGTTGTGGGGCCAGGCTATGAGCCTAATCCGGAACTCAAAGGCAACGCAGCAGGCAAACTACCGGATGGCCCGAAATTCAAATGCCCTGCTTGAAGAAAGCTACCTTAATGTCGGTGACAGAAACAATTTCACGGGCAGACCGCCGTGGTTGATGACGGGGCCCGACTTTTTCAAAGGCAGGGTTGTCGCTTTGGCAAGTGCCTCATCCGTAGTGATCATGGCCACGCGCCAGCCTGAGAAACGCTCGCGCATTACTTTGCCGAAGCTGGCATGGAGGTCAAACAGCGGGCGCTTGTCTCCCATGCGGGTGCCGTAGGGTGGATTGACGATGACGAGTCCCGGTGGGCAGTCGGGGCGCTGGAGATCGCTGATACTGGCGTGGGTAAATGCAACGAAGCTGTCGACCCCTGCCCGCTTTGCATTGGCAACTGAAGATCTGATGGCACCTGCATCACGGTCACTGCCGTAGAATTTTTCTTTAGGAGTCGTGGTAACATTGTGCTGCATTGCCGCCCATTGGGCCGCATCGAAACTTTTCAACTGTTGAAAAGCGAATGCGCGGTTGCGGCCGGGGTAGAGGCCTGCTGCAATTTCAGCGGCCTCGATCACGAAGGTGCCGCTCCCACACATGGGGTCAAGAACAGCTTCGTCGCCTGCAAAGCCCGCCGCCCTCAACACCAGAGATGCGATGGTCTCGCGCAACGGTGCCTTGGCAATGGCTTCCTTGTGGCCACGTTTGTGCAACATGCCGCCTGAAGTGTCGATGCTCAGCGTGCAAAGGTCATTCTCAATGCGGGCCTTCACGCAGACATCAGCGTCATCTGAAACTGTTGCGCCAAATTCTTCACGCAGCGCAATTTCAATGCGTTGTACAGCGGCACCGGCATGATAGATGCGGGATTTGCGGCAAGACGCTTCAACGCGGACAGGTACATCCTTGCGCAAATAATCACCCCATGGAAATTTGCGGGAGAGTTTGTCGAGCTGGGCCAGGTGCCCCACGTGAAACGCGCCGATGCGCACCAGAACCCGCCCTGCCCCACGCACGTGCAAATTCGCCCGCCACACCTCCGGCCAGGTGCCGAGCGCCGTAATGCCACCGGCGACGTGTTTTGGATCTTTGAAGTTGAGCTCCGCGATTTCAGCCAAAAGCATCGGCTCCAACCCGGGGGTTGCGACGAAGAAGATTTCAAATTCGGTGAGTGGGGCCAGCACGGTGGGCCTTAAATTAACAGAAAATGGCGGAGACGGAGGGATTCGAACCCTCGATACACCTTACAGCGTATGACGATTTAGCAAACCGTTGCCTTCAGCCACTCGGCCACGTCTCCATTGTCGGCGTTATTGCCGTGATTTGTCGCTGGCTGCAAGCAGACTTCGCTTTGTCCAGCGTAAATTTATATCCGATAGCGAAAATCGGGTATTGACGGGATCCAAATCTCGCAGTAGATATTTTTCCGATCAATTTAGTCGGAGAATGTTCATGTTCCTCACCCGCCGTATTTGCCTCGCCGTTTTGGCATCGACGTTACCATTTACAAGTGTGGCAGTGGCAAACGGGGTTGTGAATGTTTACTCGTACAGGCAGCCGCAATTGGTTGAACCATTGTTCAAAGCCTTCACTGAAAAGACCGGCATTGATGTCAAAATGGTGTTTGCGGAAAAGGGATTGATCGAGCGTTTGGAACAGGAGGGTTCGTTGAGCCCCGCCGACCTTTTGATGTCGGCTGATGTGGGACGATTGGTTGAGGCGGCAGAAAAGGGTCTGGCCCAACCTGTGGCTTCTGACAGCATCAAAGCTGCTGTGCCAGCCGCTTTGCGCGCCACGGATGACCAGTGGTTCGGCCTGACCATGCGCGCGCGCGTCATTTATGCATCCCGCGAGCGTGTAAAACAGGATGCGATTTCATATGAGGAGATGGCAGACCCCAAGTGGAAGGGCAAGATTTGCTCGCGTCCCTTTGACCACCCTTACAATGTGGGTTTAACCTCAGCGATGATTGCAAAAAAAGGTGAAGCTGCGACAAAAACCTGGCTTGAAGGCGTGAAGGCCAACTTCGTGGTGAAGCCGAATGGCAATGACCGGGCCCAGGCCAAGAGCGTGTTTGCAGGCGAATGTGACCTTGCCATCGCTAACACCTACTACATGGGTCTGATGCAAACGAACGAAAAAGAAACGGAACAACAGGATTGGGCCAAAGCTTCCAAAATTCTGTTCCCCGCCTCGGAATCCATGGGCACGCATGTGAATATTTCAGGCATGTTGCTGACCAAAAATGCGCCCAACAAAGACAACGCCGTGAAGCTGATGGAGTTTTTGGCCAGTGATGCGGCGCAAAGCCTTTATGCTGCAGGCAATTACGAATATCCCGTCAATGCCGCGATAAAACCATCCGAAACGGTGGCTGCCTGGGGAGCCTTGGTTCCCGACACGTTGAATGTGGCGGACATCGCTAAATACCAAAAACGGGCAGCCGAATTGATTGCAGAAGTTGGAATGAACGATTGACCGCACATGCTTAATGATTTCTTCTCGCTTTCGCGGCAAGATTGTGCGAGATCGAGGTTATGAAAATGCGCGCTGTTGTTCTGATCAGTTTGGTGGCCTTTGGGGCGTCCCCTGCATTGGCTTATGAGAAATTCATTCCGCTGGGAACTGGCTATTCGCCAGATGTTTCAGTTGTTCCGGAATTTGGCAGTGACGACGGGCAGAAAGCCGCCCGTTCTGACTCCTACGAAACTGATATTTATTTGAAGATGCGCAAAAAGATCGAAGATGAAAGCCGCATGCGGCAGTTCTTCTCTGACCGTAATAGCACGGGGCTTGATACCTATATCGATTATTGAGTTGGCTTGAATACAGCAAAAATCCCGCTCGGCCTTTGTGGCTCTTATGCGGGATTTTTTGTTTGACGACCTGTGTTCTAAATTTAGTGTACTGTCAGAAACTCGCGCGCCTGGCGCTGGGCTTCAGCGATTTCTGAACCCGTCATTTCCTGGCTCAATTCCAAGCGATAACTTTTGGCTTTTTCATTGCCCTTGATTGCGGCGATGTTGAACCATTTGTGAGCGGCAACATTGTTTTGGGCCACGCCATGGCCAATGCAGTATTTCATGCCCATTGCGAGGCAGGATTCTGCACTGGCGTTCATGGAAGTAACGTCTTCGTTCGATGTGTTTACGGTGTCCCAAATCATTTGTCTGATCCCCTTGTTGTGTTGTCCGGCGCGATTTTTGTGCGTCTCGGTTGATGGGGTCATTCTGCCTTGCACGATGAAACAACAGCTTAAACGACAAGCTTAAGTGATGTTGAACGCTGCAAGGTGAATGAAAACTCAATGCAATTTGATTCAATCACTTAAGGCCAAATTACGAAAGTGTTTACCGCGTTATCTTTACCAGCGATTCACCGCAGTTGTGGTTTCGAAAAATTTGGATCAGTTTTTAGACTTCA
Organism: Hyphomicrobiales bacterium; assembly: GCA_031421835.1. Classification (GTDB taxonomy): domain Bacteria; phylum Pseudomonadota; class Alphaproteobacteria; order Rhizobiales; family Aestuariivirgaceae; genus Aestuariivirga. The sequence continues at coordinate 22,612 of JANOPL010000014.1, forward strand.
AAGCCACTGTTGCAAGAATTGGATAGTGGTCGGAACCGACATTGGCACCGATTTGCTGATTGCCGACGACACGGAAGCCTTCTGAAATAAAAATGTGGTCTATCGCCAGTTGCGGCATCTGCCATTGGGCGGGCCACGTGGGCAAATCAGTGATGCGTTGAAGCGCTGCGCCATCTTCAAGTGTCGACAGCACGCGCGAAAACAACGTGGCGTTAAAGTCTCCCATGACGATTTTTTGTCCTGCTGTCGTTTCGAGGAGCTTGGTGAGTGCGCGAATTTGCGTGAGTTGGGCGCGGGAATGCGGAAAGCGTGTCGTGTGAATACTATAAACAGTCACGCCATCAAACGCGCCGCCCAGTTTCGCCATGACGTAAGGTGGCCCTTCCCAGCCAGCTTGCGCTGAAGTTTCCTTGAACGGAAATTTCGAAATGATCGCTTGGCTGCAGTCGGAAACACTGATGCAATCAAATTGATAAGGATAGGCCGCAAGAAGTTTGGGAAGTACGGCTTGTTTCTTTTTATCTGACATCTCAATGAGTGAAACGACGTCGGCATCAAGTCGCAGAACTTCTTGCGCAATTGCGTCGTTGTCCGGATTGTTCTTGAAGGTATTGAAGTGCGCAATGCGCAGGGCTTGTTCGCCGGTAGCAAGCTTGAAACTGCGGCTTTGCAACTCACTCGACACAATATGTGGCCATGCGCTGTACAGTGCCAATAGGCCAATTGTGATGACGATGCCGACGAGAGTTTTGAAGCGCGAGAAAAACACCGCACAAATGAATGCCGCGCTGATAGCGAGGAATTGCAAGCCAAACTGTGCAAAGACATCGAAGTGCGGATAGAGGTGGCCAAGCCGCCCCGCCGTCAAACCACCGATGCCGAACAGTAACGCAATGACCACTCCGCTCCATTGGCGGTGGCGTGGTTTTGAAGGTTTACCGACTTCGGGATTATCGCGCTGCGGTTCTGACTCTTGCTGCAATGGCGTACACTCAAATCAAATCAGTTGAGCGCCAGCCTTACACCAATCTACTTTCCAATGGCAAAAGTTGTTCCGGCGTTGCGAATCCGGGCAAGGCCTCAATACGGACTTTCCAGCGGGACACCGCAGGGTAATTGTTGAGATCAACGCCAGCGTCGTTGCAATATCTCAACACGCTATAGATGCCAATGTCGGCTGCTGTTGCTTTTTTGCCCGTTACCCATTCATTCTTCAACAGGTCCTGTTCCAAAACTGCGAGGGCCGCCTTGGCTTCTGTGTCGTACATGACGCGCACCTCATCACCAAATTGACGAATACCCTTGTTGCGGGCGCGCAAGCGGTAAACCGGCAGGGCCAGCTTGTCCCACTGCCAGAACAGCCATTCACGGATGCGGCCTTTTTCAACAGCCGTCTTGCCGTCGAATTTGCCAAGGGCTTCCGAAAGATGAAGCAAAATGGCAGCAGACTGCACGTAATATGTTTGGCCGTCGCGCAAAGCAGGAACCTGACCGTAGCGGTTTTTCACCAGATAGTCGGCTTGCTTGTGGGCCCCGTCGCGCAGTGACACGTGAATATATGAGAACGGGTGGCGGCATAAGGCCAACATCAATGCTGCGGTATATGTGTTCGGCGATGCTGCCACACCGTAAAGCGTAAAACGGTTTTTCTCTGCCGGTGTTGGGCCTTTAACCACCGGCGCCTTCTTGGCGACGGGCTTGGCCGCTTTCACGGCTTTCACTGGTTTCTTAGCCGCAGGCTTCGCCTTCGCGGGTTTTTTGGATGGCTTGGCCATCAGATGTCTCTCCCTTTTCACACACTTAGTTCCGCAATCCGACGGTTGCCGGAACGCTTGCGGGTTTGCCTGACAAAATCTGCTTGAGCGTCAGCCCCCAGCTGTCGCGCCAAAAGAATTCAGCACACGGATGATAGCAGAGTGGATGGGAAATGGAAGCATTACGTTAATGTATTGAAATTAATCACTAATACCAATTTTTTTGCGCAGAATATCATTCACAGCTTGTGGATTTGCCTTGCCGCCGGTGGATTTCATGACCTGGCCGACGAACCAGCCGAGCATGGACGGTTTCAGCTTCACCTGCTCAACTTTGTCCGGATTTGCCGCGATCATATCATCGACGGCTTTCTCGATAGCGCCCATAACGGTGACTTGTTTCATGCCGCGGGTTTCTACTATGGCAGCAGGGTCGCCGCCTTCGGTCCACAGGATTTCGAAGACGTCCTTGGCAATTTTGCCGGAGATGACGTTGCTGCTGATCAGATCGACCAATCCGCCGATTTGAGCAGGTGAGATGGGTGAGGTTTCGAAGCTTTTGCCTTCCTTGTTGAGGCGGCCCAAAAGCTCGTTGATGACCCAGTTGGCTGATAGCTTGCCGTCCCTGCCCTTGGCCACGGCTTCAAAATAGTCCGCTGACGGACGTTCGGCAGCCAGCACATCAGCGTCGTAGGCTGAAAGGCCATAGGTTGAAACGAAACGGGCTTTCTTGTCGTCGGGCAATTCTGGCAGGGTCGCCTTGATGGCGTCCACCCACGACTGTTCCAGCTTCAATGGCAGCAGATCAGGATCTGGGAAGTAACGGTAGTCATGCGCTTCTTCTTTTGATCGCATGGAGCGGGTTTCGCCTTTTTTTGGATCGTACAGACGGGTTTCCTGGCTGATGGTGCCGCCGTCTTCCAAAACGCCAATTTGTCGGCGTGCTTCATATTCAATCGCCTGCCCCATGAAGCGGATGGAATTCACATTCTTGATTTCACACCGGGTGCCGAATTCCGCGCCGGGCTTGCGCACTGAAACGTTGACGTCGGCCCGCATGGAGCCCTGCTCCATGTTGCCATCACAGGTGCCGAGGTAGCGCATGATCTGGCGCAATTTGGTCACGTAGGCCTTTGCTTCATCGGCGGAGCGCATGTCAGGGCGCGACACGATTTCCATCAAGGCGCAGCCGGAGCGATTCAAGTCGACGTAGGACATGTTGGGGTGCTGGTCATGCAGCGACTTTCCAGCGTCCTGTTCCAAGTGCAGGCGCTCGATGCCAACTTTGACCGTGGCGCCATCATCCAATTCCACGAACACTTCGCCCTCGCCTACGACTGGCTGCTTGAACTGGGAAATCTGATAGCCTTGGGGCAAGTCGGCGTAGAAATAGTTTTTGCGATCAAAAACCGAGTAGTTATGGATCTCAGCTTTCAGGCCAAGGCCGGTGCGCACAGCCTGCTCAACACAGAATTTGTTGATCACGGGCAACATGCCGGGCATGGCGGCGTCCACGATTGAAACATGAGCATTGGGTTCGCCGCCGAATTCAGCTGATGCACCGGAAAACAGTTTGGCTTTGGATTGCACCTGCGCATGGACTTCCAAGCCGATGATGATTTCCCAATCACCCGTAGCTCCCTTGATCCAGTCTTTTTTGTTGGCGATGCGCTTGGCGGATTCCATGATTGTTCCTTGCAGATGTAAGTTTGGAATAGTGTTTCAGGTGGATTCAATCAACCCCCGTCATTTCTGCTTCAAGACGCCAAAAAAATGAATCTGAGGCACTGAGAGTTCATTAACGAAATTCTGTAACTGTGGTTGTATGTTCATCCGATCCTGGCTTGCTGCGTTTATTGGAATTTGCGCCTCTGTTGTTCCTGCCTGTGCAGGAAGCGACATCGACGAAATGCTAGACGCGGCCCGTCAAGGCAAATATGTTTGTTTGACTCCAGACCCCGCCCTCGGCTGCCAGTCTCACAGTCTATTGAAGATGCAAGATTCCCAACTGTATTCTTCGAACGAAGTTATCACAGCAGCCAACCCGCCTGTTGTTGTGTTGTTTTCGTCAACTCAATCTCTTCCTGACGCTGAGAACTGTTGGCTCCTCGCTAACGACAAAATCGTAGAGGGACCTACGTTCTTTCGTGGTGGTGAGTTGTTGTCAGACATCGAACGCGGGATGTTCGAAGACAATTTCAACAACATGGTGCAGCAGAAAACGTCCAGTACGACCAAAGTTTGTGCAGTTTTTTCAGATGGAGCAAAGGGCCGGACAATTGCTTACTCATATGACGGCAAGGCGCCTGAACAACCGCCGCTATATTTTTCCTATCACACCCGCGCAGATCTGCCGCCATTGGCGCTGGGAGTGAAATCTCTGCTACTGGCAAAATAATTATTGGCCAGATTTCTCCAGTTCCTTCTTGAAACTTCTGATCAAATAGACTGCGAACAAAAACAGAGCAACCAACAAAATCAAAAATCCCTTGTCACCCTGTTGCCAGGCAAACCCTTCCGGTGTGTAGCGCTGCCAGAGCAATATGCCAGCAAACAGGCCTAGCAAGCCGCCTGCCACCCACGAGCCTTTTTGCAGGATGCCCATGAGAACGCGGGCAAGGGGTGACATTTCAGCCATGGGAATTCCTTTTGGGTTGCGGCATAAGGCTCCCATCATAACGCAAAGATCATCATGGCCAAACTTATTAAAAACCGCTCGGCATTAAAACCGTCTACGCGTCTTGCCACAGCGGCGCGGGAATACAACGAACATGGTGCAGTAAACCCGGCGGTTTATCACGCCTCTACCATCACATTCCCAAATGTTGAAACGTTGAACACAAAGGCCCAACCCTACACCTATGGCCGCAAGGGTACGCCGACGTCGCGCGCGTTTGAAACGGCTGTTGCGGAAATGGAAGGCGGGTTTGATTGCAAGGCCGCACCGTCTGGCTTGGCAGCAATTACAGCTGCACTGCTGTCTTTTTTGAAATCCGGCGATCATCTTTTGATGGTGGACACTGCTTACTGGCCTGTGCGCCACCTGTGTGACACGCTGGTCAAAGGACTGGGTATTGAGACAACCTACTACGATCCGTTGATTGGCAAAAACATTGCCGCTTTGATGAGGCCCAACACGCGTGTTGTCTATTGTGAGTGTCCAGGTTCGCAAACCATGGAAATCCAGGATGTGCCAGCGATTGCGCAAGCTGCGCATGCGGGTGGTGCACTTGTAATGGTCGATAATACATGGAGCGGCGGGCATTACTTTAAAGCCTTCGAGCATGGTTGCGATGTGTCGGTGCAGGCGGCGACGAAATATATCGTCGGTCATTCTGACGCCATGCTGGGCACAGTGGTGTGCAATGAAGCGTCGTGGCCGCATTTTAAAGAAACATTTGAATCCATGGGCCTGTTTGCAGGGCCTGATGACATGTATTTGGGGCTGCGCGGATTGCGTACGCTGGATGTGCGGCTGCAACGCCATATGGAATCCGCTATTGAAGTGGCCCAGTGGTTAAGGACGCGGCCCGAAGTTGAGACAGTACTTTACCCAGCGCTTTCAAACTCTGCGGGGCACGACATTTGGAAGCGGGATTTCTCGGGGGCGTCCGGGTTGTTTTCGATTGTTCTCAAACCTGCTTCCGACGCGTCTGTTGCGGCGATGCTCGATCATATGGAACTCTTTGCAATGGGTTTTTCATGGGGCGGGTTTGAAAGTTTGATCGTGCCATTCAGGCCCCATCGCAGTGCCACGACCTGGGATGCCAAAGGTCCTGCCCTTCGTCTGCACATCGGCATGGAACACCCTGAGGATTTGATGCGAGATTTGGAAGCCGGGTTTGAACGACTTAACAAAACGCGTTGAAATCTGATGTATCAGCACCATATGCCTCTCAGAACGGGAGTACGCCATGAAGAAATTTGCCGCCGCTTTGCTGTCTGTTGCTTGTCTGGCAGGTCCTGCTCTGGCGCAAGAGTCGGACGATCCGGAGTTGATCTTTCAGAAAACAACCGTCTGGCGCATGCTGTCGCCTGACGCGAAGCTTTCGACCTATGCCATTGATGACCCCGGTGTGGATGGTGTGGCTTGCTACTTTACGGTGCCTGAAATTGGTGGGTGGAGTGGTTGGGCCGGCTGGGCGGATGAGCGCTCTGAAACCTCGATTTCCTGTCGCCAGATTGGGCCCATCACCATCAAAGCCAAGTTCGAACAAGGCGAAGAAATCTATCGTCAACGCCGATCATTGTTCTTCAAGAAAATGCAGATCGTTCGTGGCTGCGACTTGAAGCGCAACGTTCTTGTGTATCTGACGTACACCGATCGCTTGATCGAGGGATCACCGCAGAACAGCAACTCGTCGGTGCCAATCATGCCCTGGGGCAATTCACCTGCACCAAAGTGCGGGGAGTTCGTGAGCAAATGAAGATGGCGACCCCGGTTGGATTCGAACCAACGACCTAGCGCTTAGAAGGCGCTTGCTCTAGTCCAGCTGAGCTACGGAGTCTGCCATCGCGCTTTAGCAAAGGTCTCACACGTTGTCTTCCCCACTTTTTGTATTATTGCTTCATTTCGACCATTAGCACATGCGTTGGGCTTGTTCCGACATTTTCACCGGTGTGGACCTGTTCGTCTGACCACATGACATCGCCCGCCTTGAACTCTCGCATGATAATTTTCCCTCCCGGCAGTGTGATCTTCCGTTTAAAGGAGGTCAGTGCGTAAAGAAAAAATGCCGGGTGGTGGTGCTCATTCGTTTTGTCACCAGGTACGTCTTCGTATTCAAGAACGCGGATCCGCTCATTTTCAAACTTGACCTTGTATTTGTCTCCATCTGTTTGAATAGGGTCGGCTCCGAGAGCCGCAATGGTGGTGACAAAAAAAACTGCAACAATTGCAAGTGTGGTTGATTTGACTTTCATGATTTCAACTCCATTTGATTGATCTTTCGAGCGGTGCCGAAACACATACGCCCTCGAACCATTCAGCGGGAGCCGCAGTATTGCCAAAACGGCAAGCAGAAGTGCATAATGGCCAATGTTCAACTGGGACGACATTAAACACTTTCTAGCCACGGCGCGTGAAGGTAGCACGATTGCCGCAGCCAAATCCTTGAAGCAAAATCAATCCACGGTTCAGCGCAGGCTGGCAGCGCTTGAAAGAACACTCGGCCAAGCGCTGTTTGATAAAACCAAATCCGGTTATCGACTGACACCATTCGGGCTGGATATTTTGCCTTTTGCGGAACAGATCGAAAGCGCTGCAATCGCATTTGAAAATCGCAAACTTGTCAAAGACCGGATTGAGCATGGCGTGGTCCGGTTGACCTGCCCTGAACCTGTCATGATCAGGCTGGTGAAGGCTGGAATTCCTGACCGATTTCAAGCCAAACATCCGGGACTCAGAATTGAGTTCGTAATGAGTGATAAATATGTCGACCTGAAAAAGGGGGACGCTGATGTCGCTTTCAGGTCAGGCGACACAGATGACAATGAATTGGTGGGCAAGAAAATCGCGGACTCCATATGGTCTATCTATGCAAGCAAAAACTACGTGCAACAGCATGGCAAACTCGAATCGTTAGCACAGCTCAACAATCACGCGGTTGTAGCTTTCGAAGGTACCATGGCCGGAAACAGAGCGGCAGGTTGGCTTGCATCTATTGCGCCCCATGCTGCTGTTACTGCGCGCGTCAGTAGTGTTTTGGGTTTGGTATCTGCTGCAAAATCGGGAGTTGCGGTGGTGCCAATGCCGATTGCTCTTGGTAATTCCGAAGAAGATCTGGTGCGGTTAGTGGAGTCTGTGCCTGATCTGACAAGAAGCTGGAGAATTCTGGCGCACCCGAATGCAAGGGACACGCCAGCCGTTTCCGCTTTCTTTGATTTTGTAAATGACGAGCTGGCGTCATTCAAACCCATTTTAACGGGTTAGTGCGTCCAATTTTCCGTTCGACCGAATTTGAAATTGTCGGAGTAGGATTTTTTCTGCTGCTTCACTGGGGCATCAGTTTGTACGGTGTATGTGATGCCTTTGCGTCGAGCGTAGCTTTCCGCCTCTTCACGCGTCGCGAATTTCAATCGTACCTGTGTTGATGTATCGCCTGACGACGTCCACCCCATCAAAGGGTCGGCTGCCCGGGGAGTGGCCTGTTCAAACTCCAACATCCAATCCTGCGATTTGCCCTTGCCGGATTGCATGGCGCTGCGGGATGGCTTGTAGATGCGTGCCGTCATGGATCGTGACCTTTTTGTGCATATCAGCTCGAACGGCGAAGCCACCCGAAGCTTTAGCGAAGGGTGGTCGGGGCGGCGGGATTCGAACTCGCGACCCCCTGCGCCCAAGGCAGGTGCGCTACCAGACTGCGCTACACCCCGACTGACCCTTGGCTGGGCGCTGGATAGCGACTTGTTTTGTGATCTGCAAGCAAATTACTACTGATTTTCAGTTTTAAAGACCTGATGATAAACCTTGTCGTCGCGTTTAATGCCCAAACGCTTCACAGTTCCCGCCGCCAGCTCGACCACGCCCAACACGGGTTCGTCCACGCTGATGGTTTGCGTTGAGAGCGGTTCCGTGTTTTCGGCAATGGCCGCAATGGTGCCATCGGCGCGCACAAACAGCATGTCCAGCGAGATGTAAGTGTTCTTCATCCACATGGCAGCGGGCCGGGGTATGTCGAAATCAAACAACATGGCGCGGTCAGCGGGCAGCATGTGGCGGAACATCAACCCACGATCACGCAGTTCCGGACTGTCGGCGATTTCCGCGGCAAACAACGTGGCGGAATTGTCCGTCACAATCGAAAGAGGTTCAATGCGCGCAGCTTCCTGGGCTTGCGCGCCAACTGGCAGCAACGCCAAAGCCAAACAGACGGTCAAAGATCGCATGAAGCCAATTCGTTTCATGGGCTCTCCTCTCACGATCAATTGTAGCGGAACAAAGGCAGGGTCAGGCCCCGCCCTGATCAGTTGGTGTGGGGCGGGCCGCCTTCCAGCGTGACGCGCACTTCCGACGCCATCTTGCCGCGACTGCTGTCGCCATAGCGCACGTAAACCCATTCGTCTGGAACAAGTTCGGCCAGAGCGGTTTTACGCATCACTTCCATGTGGACGAAAATATCACCCAAGCCTTCGCCCTCGGACACAAAACCAAAACCGCGGGCGCGGTTGAACCACTTCACCTTGGCGCGAACCCAGCCTGTTGTAGGCTGCACTTCATTGTGGGTGCGAGCCCGACGTTCGACCGGATGAATGGCTGTCGATTGATCCACCGACAACACGCGCAAGCACTGATAGCCTTTTTGACGGGCAACAACTTCGCAGGTCACCCGCGTGCCCTCAAGAGGTGCTTCAAATCCATCGCGCTTCAAACATGAAAGGTGGAGAAGAATATCGGGCATGCCGTTATCGGGGATGACGAAACCGTAGCCCCGCCCAACGTCAAACCATTTCACCAGACCATCAATCTTGATGATCGTTGGTGCTTGCGCCAAATCAGCTTGTACTACGCCTGACTCGACCGTTTCATTTTGCTCATGTGCCGCCATGTTACTTACCCAGACCCTTGCAGCGATGCCTCTCGCCGCCCCGTTAACATTTATGAACGAGAACATAGGCCTTTGTACAGATGCTAGCAGGGTTGCATGTGCAAAAACGTCTGAAGTGTGTCGAAAAAACGTCATGATGCAGTGCGGAAAAGTGGAATTTACCCATCTTCACAAGTGTTTGTATGCGTGATGCGTTCTCCACTTTCAAAAACCGCCATGCGAAGCTTGAAGCGATGAAAAAGCCCTGATGTTGTACACATGGCCGCCATGACGCGAAAACCCTGGCGGATCGATTCGTTTTGCGGGCATGATTTACCTTCAACTTCTGAGAAGGAATCGCGATGAAGTATCTCCACACCATGATCCGTGTCAGCAATCTGGAACAGTCTCTGGACTTTTTCACCAACACCTTGGGCTTCGTTGAACAGCGTCGATATGAAAATGAAAAAGGCCGCTTCACTCTGGTGTTCGTTGCTTGCCCTGAGTCCCCTGATGCGCCGGTGGAACTGACCTACAATTGGGACGCGGAGGTTTACACTGGTGGACGCAATTTTGGACACCTCGCGATTGGGGTTGATCACATCTATGATTATTGTGCGTCGCTGCAGCAGAAGGGAGTGCTCATCAATCGCCCACCGCGCGATGGACGCATGGCATTCATCCGCACGCCAGATGGCATCTCGATTGAGATCCTGCAAAAAGGTGATGCGCTGCCCTTGGCTGAACCGTGGACCAGCATGGCCAATACCGGATCATGGTAATTCAGTCGCGCGCCACCATGGGATGGAAGTCGTAAGTACCAACCGGCATTTGTTCGTAGTCGATAATAGCGCCCGTCATCAATTCAGCTGATGGTGATACGAGATATGCGCACGTGCCTGCGATGTGTTCCGGCGAAATCAGTTTGCCGAAGGGCACCTTTTTGCCTGCGAGTTCGGCCCAGTTTTCGGGTTGCTTGTGGAACTTGGTTTGCAGGGCGTGTTCACCTTCAGTGTTGGCCCAACCGAGGTTGATGCAGTTCACGCGAATGCCTTTGCGCTTCAAAGTATTTGCGGCGTTTTTTGAAAGGCCAACGAGTGCTGCTTTCGAAGCTGCATAAACACCAATGTCAGGCGGGCCGCCATGGGCCAGCATGGAAGATATATTGATGATGCATCCACCGTTCGGCATGGCGGCGGCGGCTTTCTGCATCATGAACAAAGGGGCCTTGACGTTGACGTCGAACATTTCGGTGTAGGCTTTGACCGTGGCGTTCTCAACACTCCAGCGTTGGGTGTTGCCTGCTGCATTGACCAAAACATCCAGACGACCAAATGTTTTCATTGCGAGGTCTACTGCTTTAGCGGGCGTTTCATCATCGGCCAAATCAGCGGCAAGTGTTACAACCTTACCAAGCGTGGAGAGTGCGCGCGCTTCCTGCTCCAGTCGCTCAGCTGTGCGCGCCACGAGAACGACTCCGGCAAAACCATCCGATAAAAACTGTTTGGCCACGGCAGCGCCTATGCCTTGTGCCCCGCCGGTTATGATTGCAACTTTTGACATGTCAACGCTCCTTCAGTGCGCCAACATGAATACCGGACGTTGAGACGTCAATCTGATTAGTTGGTGAGAATGATGCGAGTGCGACTCGCGCCATGTTTTTGCACAAGTGCGTAAAGCGCTGCCGCATTGCCAGGTGCCAAACGTACACAACCGTGGGACGCGGGGCGACCCAATGCGCGAGTTTGGTAAGTGGCGTGTATCGCGTAACCACCGTGGAAGAACACGGAATGGGGCATCGGCGCGTTGTCATACTTGCGGGAGTAATGCATGCGCGCCAAGCGCTTCACACTGTAAGAACCCCGTGGCGTATAATAACCACTGCGACCTGTCGATACGCGCCAGCTGCCATAGTTCCAACCGTTGACACGCACATTCATGGACTGCGAAGAAATGTCGACGTGCACCTGAACGACCGGTGGCAAAGTGGGGGCGCGTTGCCGTTTGCGGCGTTTTGAAGCTTCCGCAGGAACGATAACAAAAGAGGCCGCCACAGCAATAGCCATTGCAACCTTCAACAATTTTCTCATTTTATTCTCCCCAACGTTCCGGGCCCCGATGGAACTTTATATCAACGGGGAAAAGTTACAATCGGTCTCCTGGGTTGTCGCTAAATCATGTCTAAGAATTAATCTTAATCGAACAGAAACTCGCGACCCACCTTCACCCGTTTCACGTCGCCGTATTTGATGATGTCCGCAGTGGCATAGGTTTCGGTCAACGTGGCTGGCAGGAATGAGCCAGTGCCCACCATATCAAGCGGGGCTTTTGCAGCCCCCATGATCTGGCATTTTTGCGCGTCAAAGCCCGATGAACCAACGATCATCGCATCCTTATAACCCGCCTTGTCGAGGGCGCGGCGTACGTGAATGGCAGAGGCTGTTGAAACGCCCTTGCCGAACAGAATGCGGCGAACCTTGTCAACGAGGATATTTGACGGGTCAAGTTGGAAGGCGCGCCCACCCAGAACGGTTTCAACGATGTTGTATTCGCCTGATACACCCAGCCATTCGCCCACTGCCTCCACCGACTTTTCATAGTCCAGCCCTTCGGCAAAGCGACCGCCATGGGTGTCCAGGCGCACACCAAAGGTTTTACCTTTTTCGTGCAACTTTGCCTCTTCAAAGAACCATTGGGCACAACGCAGTGAGTCTTTGATTTCTTCGCCAGTGTAATCCACGAGGGCGACGAGCGAGCTGGCCTCAGGGATTGACGCCTCAAACATTTTGAGTGCCGCCAACACATCGCCATTGGCATAACCCACGAGCGCATGGGGCATGGTGCCCATGCCGCCCTTTGCTCCAAACAAGGGTGCGGTTAAATCCTGCGACGAACCAACAAAGCCTTTGACGCCACGGTTTTTATGGCGCGCCGCACGGCTTCCCACCATGGCACCATAGGACGCCAGAATATTCATTTCAGCACCAGAGCCGTGACGGGCGTGCATGTCCATGAAGGCAGAGCCTGGCATGGCCAGACACATTTCGTAGGCGTTGTTGGCTGAGACGCAAGGAAAACCGATTTTTTGTAGCAGCAGAGTTTCCACTTCCGACAAAGCTTTGAGCGAGCCGGTGATCTCCATCAGCTTCCGCTCGGACGGCACCACTTCGCCCTCTTCGACAAAGCGCTTGATCTTGACGCCGGGAACCAGGGCGCGGGCCAGGCGGATTGCAGGTTCCAAGGCGGCCACCACGCGGCGGCGCATGAATACGGCGAAGGTGACGTCCGTATCGCCCATTGCCGCCACAATGCGGGAGGTATTGGTGAAGTATTTGTCGGTCTGCGCACCCAAAGGGCCTGCCGCTTCGACCAGCGCCAACAGGCGGTCGAGGATGACTTCGTGGGCGGGCATCAATTTCGCGTCAGCTTTGTCCATGGTCCACGTGTTTCACCCGAATTTGATTGGGAGGTCAAATGGAACCGCTTTTCACGGGGGCACGTATGAGACAGTATGAAAAACATGCGCCGCCTTTGGTTGATCCTCATCGTTGTGTTGGCCGGACTGAACGGTGCGATGGCACAACAGCCTGCCGACGAACTTGACACGCTGTTTGCAAAATTGCGCGCCCCCGATGTGGGGTCGGAAGCCTTGCGCATCGAGCCCAAGATCTGGTCGTTATGGATGCAGGGTGGATCGGCCGCTGACAATGATAAGCTTGCGCTGGCCACACAATCCATGAACATCGGCGCTTTCAAACTGGCGGAGCAGCAAATGACGGAATTGCTGGCGGCAACTTCGAATTTCCCGGAGGCGTGGAACAAGCGGGCCACGCTGTATTTCATGATGGGCCGTTTGGACGACAGCTTGGCCGACATTGTCAAAGTGTTGGACCTGGAACCACGACATTTCGGGGCGCTGTCCGGGCGTGGCATGATTTTGCAACGGCAGGGTAAAAATGCCGAGGCACTTGCGGCATATAAGGAGGCGCTGGTCATGAACCCCAATATGCCGGGGCCTCGGATTGCGGTGCAGCAGCTGGAGTTGCTGGTGCCGGAGTTGTAAACCGATTTCACAGCATTGCGTCACTCGCTTTTGTCATTGGCACATTTTATGATTTCCGTTCTTGCCCCTGCGTGCGAGGTCGAAATGGAAGTGTGTTGCATGGGCCGCATTTGTTCCGGGACCCAGCACCGTTGTAAAATACCGGCAAGCTGATGCCCGCAGCGCGGCCAAAGCAGGTTCGTATTTTGCTCCATTTGTTATCGCGTCTTTGACATCAATGACTTCGCCATCACTGAGCTTCATGCGTTCAATGTCAACCGCGTTGCCAAAGGCGTGCTCGCTCAATTTAGCACTCATATCTCCATTGCGACCACGGCACTGATAGCCGGGACCCGTTCCAAAAGTCGCTATGGTTTTTCCAGTCTCTTTCATCACAATGGGCAAGGCTTCCACTTTCAACCAACTCGCGAACACAAAGGCAAAGCCGCAGTTGAACGTCGGTTGATCAGATAATTTTACGGTCGCATTCCCAATTGTCAGAGCCTGAACTTGCACGGCATCGGAAACCGAACATACGCCAGTGCCAACATTGGTCGTAGGCATCGTGAATTTCACACCAAGTTCTGCAAGACTATTGAGACACGCTTCACCCGTCAGTGTGCCGTCTGGCATGGCATGAACCGACGGTGGAGCAGTTTGAAGCGGCACAACAACAGGAACGGGCAGAACGGCGACTTGGGCATCAGGTAATTTTTGCGGCGGAGGCTTCTTTTCAACCGGCTTGGGAACAATTGTCGTCGCGAATGCGGTCAAAGTTGCGGGCTTTAATGTCGGTATAGGAATCCAAGTTTTTTCTGGTGAGAGAACAACCGGAGCCATGTTGCCATTAGATTCTTTTGAAGCTTGAACAGGTTGAGATTTGACGGTTTTGCCCTTGCGCGATTTGGACGCCGCGGCATCGCGTGTTTTGTTTGGTTTCGATTTTCCCTTTTTTTGACTGTTCGCACGCTTGCAAGTGGCAAGCGAAAGGGACTTGCAGAGCTGGCGGTCCATTTTGGAGAACACTTTTTTCAACTCAGTCGAGGGCGACGCAGCCTCCACCGAAATTTGACTTGCAAACATAAAGACTGCTGCACAAACGAGACGACCAAAGTTTCGTTTTTCCATCACATTGCCGTCCCAAAACTGCATTCAGTTCCCTCCGTCTCCAGTGCATCAGATTATTTTTCGTTGATCGCAACCTCGGTTGCATCTCCGGGTCTTACCCGACACATGAAAAAATGATGACATATATGTTTTACTGCAACGGATGGCAGCACATAAAGTTCCAAAACTGGCTCCGGAAAAAGCGAAAGCCATCAAGCAGGTCGTCATGCCAGTTCCCTGTCCGACACCCCCTCCCCATGCGGGTACTCCCCCCTTGCTTCGCACGAGGGAAAAACCCAACAACTGTCATTGCCGGACTTGTTCTGGCAATCCATGGGTCAACGGGAGTGGAGGGAAAGACGTGCGCCTCGCGCACATGGTGAGATCACGCTGCAACCACGATGGATTGCCGGAACAAGTCCGGCAATGACATGAGCAGGAAAAGCACGCGGACTCAAACCGTCCACGCATTCCACTTCAATTTCTCCGGATCTCGGCCACCGTTTGCATAATAAATACACATGCGGATGACGTAAAGACAGATCTTGCTGGTCTTATGATCTTCAGCATCATTGGCGAGCTTCAATTCAAGGAATAACCCTTCTGCATCTTTGCCTTGCAGCTGCTCGAGAGTGGTTCTGCTAAGACGTGCGAAATCTTTCTCAAAAGTTTTACCGTTGCCCGGTATCGTCGTTAGCCTTGTCACCCCTTCAAAAACTTCTCCGCACCCGCCCGCATTAAATCCGTGTCTGTCGGTCCCGCCAAAAACGTGAATCCTATTTCGCTGTAAGCCTTCACGCCTTCAACAGTTCCCGCGAATGCTGCGGCGATCAGACCGTTCTTTTTGCAGGCGGCGACGACTTTTTTCATCGCGTTGAGTGTTGCTTTGCCCAGGCGGTCAATTTTTGCGCCGTTGCTCAATGCAATCGACAAATCTGATGGCCCGACGAATAATCCATCCAAGCCCGGCACTGCGGCGATGGCGTCCAGATTATCGAGGGCTTCCTGGGTTTCAATCATCGCCATGACCAGCGTTTCGTGATTGGCTTGTTTCAAATAATCGCCCGCTGTGACGCCTGCCGATTGCAGCATGGTATAGCCGCCCCAACTGCGCTGGCCCATGGGTGGATATTTGGCGGCCTTCACCAGGGCCTGCACTTGGGCCACTGTGTTGGTCATCGGCGCGATGACACAGGCCGCACCCATATCCAAGGCGGAGTTCACGATTCCGGGGTCGTTCCATCTCACGCGCAGGATGGCGGGTTTGCCGACGGCATTGACGGCGGCCACTTGTTTGGCGGCGTCGCCCATGTCGATGACAGAGTGTTGGAGGTCGATTGCGACAGCATCAAACCCCAGCCGTGCCACCTGCCCTGCAAGCTCCGGCCCCGGTGTGCCAAGCCATGGAAATACAAGCGCTTCACCGGTGGCGAGGCGCTTCCGCAGGCCAAAGGATGCGCCCGACATTATTGGGCTTTAACTTGGGCGAATGCCTCCGCCATCAATTCGTCCATGGTGCGACGGACTTGATGTTCGGTCTGGTCGATGTTCTTGGCAGCAAAATCACCCATGACCTTGCGGACGACGTCATCATCGCCGGCTTCCTCAAAGTCAGCGGCTACAACGTCCTTGGCATATTGGGTGGCTTCGTCACCGGTTAGGCCCATTTTCTCGGCGGCCCAAGCGCCCAGCAGCTTGTTCCTGCGGGCTGTGGCCTTGAATTGCAGCTCTTCGTCGTGAGCATGCTTCTTTTCAAAGCCATCTTTGCGGGAATCAAAGGTCGTCATGGAAATCTCCTGCCAAATCAAAAAGCTGATCCTATCTTCCAATTAGCTATGCACCGCCACCAAATCAACCCGCGCCAAAAACATTGTGCATCGCAGCAATATCCGCTAGTCAGCGCCTTTGTTTTCAACAGTGTGTAAGATTTTCCAAACAAAGGGCCCCGGCGTGTTATGGGGACCAGAGGTATAGCGTCCATTGAGGATTCTCCAAATGAACAATAAACGCACCCGCATTTACGAGGGCAAGGCCAAGATCCTTTACGAGGGTCCGGAGCCGGGCACCGTTGTGGTGCATTACAAAGACGACGCCACTGCCGGAAACGGCGAGAAGAAAGCCGTGATCGAAGGCAAAGGTGTGTTGAACCAGCGCATCTCAGAATATCTGTTCCAGAAGATCAATGAACTCGGCTTGCCGACACATTTCATCCGCTCGCTCAACATGCGCGAGCAGTTGGTGCGCGAAGTCGAAATCATCCCGCTGGAAGTTGTGGTGCGTAACGTGGCAGCGGGTTCGCTGTCGAAGCGTTTGGGTTTGGAAGAAGGGTCGCCCCTGCCTCGCGCCATCATCGAATTGTTCTACAAGAACGACAAGCTGAATGACCCGATGGTGACGGAAGAACATGTAACAGCTTTCGGTTGGGCTTCCCCCCAAGAGATGGATGACATTGTGCACATGTCGATCCGCATCAATGATTTCTTGTCGGGCTTGTTTTTGGGCATCGGCATCAAGCTGGTGGACTTCAAACTGGAGTTCGGCCGCTTTTATGAAAACGACATGATGCGCATTGTGCTGGCTGACGAAATCAGCCCGGACAATTGCAGGCTTTGGGACATCGCCACCAAAGACAAAATGGACAAAGACCGTTTCCGCCGGGATATGGGCGGACTGGTTGAAGCCTATCATGAAGTGGCGCGTCGGTTGGGAATCATCCAGCCGAACGAAACACCTGAAAGGTCGAAGCCGAAGTTGGTGAAGACGGATTGAGATTACACGTCCCTCATCCGTCTCGCTACGCTCGCCACCTTCTCCCGTAAACGGGAGAAGTGAAGGGTATTCACCTCTCCCGTTTACGGGAGAGGACGCTGAGCAAAGCGAAGCAGGTGAGGGAAGACAAAAGGACCGAGTTATGAAAGCCCACGTCAAAGTCACCCTGAAAAGCGGCGTCCTCGACCCGCAAGGCAAAGCCATTGAGGGGGCATTGGGCTCCATGGGCTTTG
>JANOPL010000015.1:0-4902 GCA_031421835.1 Hyphomicrobiales bacterium
ATGTCTTTTACGAAAAAGGCCGTCTCGCTCATCATCGGCCCCCAGCCAGCCTCATACCAACCGACTGACCCGTCATCGAAGGTCACTTGCAGCTGGCCATAATTATACATGCCTTCCGCCACTTCGTCCGTCAACCGCACACCGATGGCATGGACGCGCTTGGGTTTGGCCCCCGTCACTTGACACATGACATCGACGTAGTGCACGCCGCAGTCCACTATCGGCGAGATGGATTTCATCAACTGCTTGTGCACCTCCCACTGGGCACCTGACGATTGCTGGTTCAGGTTCATGCGCATGACCAGCGGTTTTCCAAGGGTGCGGCCGATCTCCACGAATTTGATCCACGACGGGTGCACGCGGAGAATGTAGCCGATGACAATTTTCAGGTTCTTATCCTTGGCGAGCGTTGCAATCTCGCGGGCCTCTTGCACTGTCGAGGCCAAAGGCTTTTCGATAAAAAGATGACAGCCCGCATTTAGTGCCATCTTGGCATATGCGCCGTGGGTGTCAGGCCAAGTGTTGATGGAAACCGCGTCGGGTTTTGTTGTTGCCAAGGCCTCCGCATAATCACTGAACTGGGCAATGCCTGGAAATTCCTTGGCAATGTCCTCGCGCCTTTCAATGCCACGGCTGCACAGACCTGCAATCTCAAATCCTTCATTGGTGGCATAAGCCCGCGCATGGGAGATTCCCATATTGCCAACACCGACAACGAGTACGCGAATTTTTTTCATGTGCCTTCCACCCAAGTTTTTAAAACGTTCAACTGATCATCAAGATGCACAAGACTGGCCAGGGCGCCGGGCTTGATAACACCCAAATCTGCACGCCCGAGAAAGCGTGCGGGATTGCGCGCGGCCATTTGCAACGCGTTTGACAACGGCACTGAAAGTTTGTTTGTGCAATACCGCACGGCCTCATCCATCGTCAGATTGGAGCCTGCAAGTGTGCCATCGTCCAATTCAAGTCGACCCTTAACGTTTTTCACAGCGCGACCCTGTAATATGAATGTATCAGGGCCGCCAGCCGCAGGTGGCATGGCGTCTGACACCAACATAAATCTGTCGTAGGATGCGGCTGCGAAAGCGATGCGCAATGAGGCATCGTGCAAATGGTAACCGTCGGCAATCACACCCATGAAGCTGTTGCCATCCGCCAATGCGGCCCCCACCATACCAGGTTCGCGTCCTGACAATTGGCTCATGGCATTGAACAGGTGGGTGAAGGATGATGCTCCGGCGGCGAGTGCTTCCTGCACGTCTTCAAAGGTCGCATCGGAATGCCCAAGACTTACACGAACACCCATTGCAGCAAGTTTTGTTATGTCAGCCGCCGCCATGCGGTTGGGGGCAAGCGTCAGCATGACGGAACCGCAGTTCGCGGCTGCTATCGTTTCAAAGTCGGCTCGCGTGATACTCCGTATGTATTTGGAGTCGTGGGCACCTTTGCGGGACTTGTCGAGAAACGGGCCTTCGATATGGATGCCGAGAACGTTGGCGAGACCCTTTGCACGACTTTCGCGCACCGCAGTGATCGCGGCCTCCATGACTTTTGGTTCATCGGTTATGACTGTCGGCAACATGCCGGTTGTTCCGAAGCGGCGATGCGATTGTGCAATAGTCAGAACCGTATCAGAGGTTGGGTGATCGTTCAGCAACGCCCCTCCGCCACCGTTCACTTGCACGTCAATGAAACCCGGTGCGAGCAGGCCACCAGAAAGCCGAGCCTGCGGAATGCCGGACTTCAACGCTTCAGCTTGCACAAGTTGTGTAATATGCCTGCCATCAACAACAACGGCCAGACCTTCTTGAAAGCTTTCCCCGTCAAAAACCCGCGCACCTGTGAGAGCAAATGTCATCACACGGTTTCCGTCACTTTTTTCAGTTGGCGTGGCATATCGGGGTTGCGACCGCGTCGTTGCGCCACGCGCTCAATCGCAAGATAAGCCGTCTGAACCATGGGGATGGGCGAGAGCAAGGGATGAGACGCTTCAACAATCGGCAAATCATCACCAGCCAAGCACACGTGTGCACCAATGGCTCGCAGTTTTGCCACGGCTGCTTTTGTGCCGCTCAATGCGGCATCGTTCTGGCCAAACACCAGTAACGGAAATGCAGGCTCCACCAATTCGAGCGGGCCATGCATCACTTCAGCCACGGAATAGGCTTCTGCATGAACCGCACAGGTTTCTTTCAGCTTCAACGCCGTTTCCTGTGCCATGGGAAAAGAGGGTCCACGCCCCAGCACATACAAGGACTCTGCCTTAGCGGCCTGCTCCACAAAGCCTGGCCATTCGAGCGTACAGGCTTTTTGCAACTGTTCGGGCAAGTGTTGAATGGCATCACGCAACCCGTCATCGCCCTTCCATGCGGCAACGATTGATGCTGCAGCCACCAGCGACACGATGAAGGATTTGGTTGCCGCGACACTTTTTTCCGGACCTGCGTGAAGTGCAATACAAACATCAGCATTTTGAGCTGCGGGCGAGTCTGGATTATTGACGAGAGCAACAGTGAGTGCGCCAGACAACCCGGCGGCAGCTTGCAGTGCTACAATATCGGGGCTCTTGCCGGATTGGGAAATCGTGATGGCCAAACCGTTTGAGACTTTCAGAGACGTTCCATAAATCGACGCGACAGACGCCCCAACGGACGCGCAGGGCACGCCCAAAGCAATCTCGACCAGATATTTCAAATACCCAGCCGCATGATCAGAACTGCCGCGCGCCGATGTGATGACGACAGGAGGATTTTTGACCTGTAGTATGCCTCCCAAATCCTTCAAGGCCGTCTTATTCCGATCCAAAAACCGTGCCACGGCTTCAGGAGCTTCGAGTGCCTCGTCCTGCATCAAGCTCATGGGCGGGCCTCAGGTGCGAGTGTTAGTTCAGCCACGAAATCATAACTATCACCACGATAATGCGAGCGGGTGTATTCAACGATACGACCATCAGGCAGAAACGAAATACGTTCGATGAACAAGGCCGGGCTGCCATCGGGCTGATCGAGCCACTCTGCTTCCTGCGCCGTCAAAGCGGTTGCATGCAACCGCTGCAGGGCACGCACCGGACGAAAGCCCTTGGCTTCCAGCGCGTCATACAGTGAGTAGGTTACTGACAGCGGATCATCCAGAAAACGATGGGGCACCACCGCGCATTCAATCGCCAACGGTTCACCATCAGCACGTCGCAAGCGATGGAAGCGACACACATGTTCCGAAGGCGAGATTGAAAGTTTCAACGCTTCCTCAGGTGTGGGCAATCCTGATGAGCGGTCCAACCAATCGGCTTCGGTTTTCAGGCCGCGCAGTTTCATGTCTTCTGTAAAACTGGTGAGACGCGAGAGCGGCTGCTCTATGCGCCCTGATCTCTCCCTCACATAAGTCCCAGAGCCGCGCCGTTGTACCAAAACACCTTCATTCACCAATTCGGTAAAGGCCTTGCGCACCGTCACGCGGCTGATATCAAGACTATCGGCAATATCGCGCTCACTTGGCACAGAATCGCCGGGCTTCAAATCGCCCTTAAAAATCGCGTCTTGAACGAGTGATTTGAGTCTTAAATAAAGCGGTGCGCTTTCATTTCCCTCAAAACGATGCTGCGCAAAAACCTTGCGTGCAACACTCATGACCAGCGCTCCGGCAGTCCTTGTGCAAGCCTTGCCAGCATGATGGCACCGTCAACAGCATCGGCTTGTGGTGGCACCAAAGCGGCCCGCACATCGGCATTGAGATAGGGCAAATAAACTTGCGATAAGCCACCCATGAGGCAAAGCCGTTGCGCACCCCGCGCCAACAGCGCATTGCCCAATTTTGAAATGGCTGATGCCCCTTCAATCACGATGGTCATGCCTTGCACATCAGCTTTTGCGGCATGCTCAAACACCAGCGGCGCAAATGCTGCATAGTCTTTCGGCACCGCCGTTTCAGACCAGCGCGAAAGCGTTTGTCGCGTGCGCCCTGACCGCTCCAGCACGGCGTCAATCAAACCCGTCGGCTGCAACAATCCATCCAACACAAGGGCCGCACGCCGCACGGCATGGTGGCCCAACCAGGCGCCAGAGCCATGGTCTCCCAATTGAAAGCCCCAGCCTCCGACCATGTGGCGCTGGCCATCCACAAGCCCCAAACCAATAGACCCTGTGCCCGCAATCACGATGCCGCCATTCTGCCCGCTGAAAGCACCCACACAGGCGATGAAGGCATCATTGTCAGCTGTCACTGTCGCGAAAGGAAGGTGGGCCGCTTGGATTTTTTCAACGCCAACTGACGTCACGATTCCGGCCAGACCCAATCCCGCATGCAAGTCCGACAAGTCTATGGCTGCAGACCACGCCGCTTCTGTTGCTGCTGATACGATATTTGCGAGCGACCCCTCGAAGTCTTGATAGATGTTGGACGATCCCCCCACGGCTTCGCCCAGCAGCTTGCCGCGATCATCTCTGATCCGCGCCCGGCATTTTGATCCGCCGCCATCAATGCCAAGGAAATATCGGGGTGAAGTGGTCATTAATCTGACAATACCAAACTAATACCATATTGGAAAGACTAATTTTACCATGTTTTACTTGTTGAAATAAAATGATTATTTTGAGTTTCTCAAAATTGAGAAAAGTAAGGACTCGACAAGTGGTTTTATTTTGGTATTAATTTACCATGTCTTTTATGTTGCCATCGACAGAATCAAGTCTTCCGGATCTCGCCGGATTTGACACGTGGGACAGCCCTCGAATCCTTTCACTTTTTCTGGCGGGTCAACGCCGGGCGTTGGATGCGGTTGAACGCGCCTTGCCTGCCATTGCAGATGCGGCGGCCCTTGTGGCGTCACGCGTGGGCGATGGGGGGCGATTGTTTTATGCGGGCGCTGGCACCTCCATCCGCGTCGGCGTGCAAGACGGCACA
>JANOPL010000016.1:0-21113 GCA_031421835.1 Hyphomicrobiales bacterium
GAGCGGACCAGGCGAGCCAGTCCTGTGAGGTTTTCTGTCAGCACAGGGTTGCGTTTATGCGGCATCGCTGACGAGCCTTTTTGACCGGGAGAGAAAAACTCCTCGACTTCGAGGACTTCAGTACGCTGCAAGTGGCGTATCTCGGTTGCAATGCGTTCAACAGACGAAGCGATCACGCCCAGCACTGAAAAATACATGGCGTGACGATCACGAGGGATGACCTGTGTCGATACAGGTTCGATGGCCAGCCCCATTTTTTCGGCGACATGCGCTTCAACGGATGGATCAATATTGGCAAAAGTTCCCACAGCGCCCGAGATGGCACATGTCGCCACGTCTTTGCGGGCGAAGATCAATCGGTCTTTGGCGCGCTGGAACTCCGCGTGGGTATAGGCAAGCTTCAAGCCGAATGTGATCGGTTCGGCGTGAATGCCGTGGCTGCGGCCGATGCAAGCTGTCATTTTGTGTTCGAAAGCCCGGCGCTCCAATGCAGCCAGAAGTGCATCGAGGTCCTTCAAGAGCAAATCAGCCGCGCGGCAGAGTTGGATGTTGAATGTGGTGTCCAGCACGTCAGATGATGTCATGCCCTGGTGTACAAAACGGGCTTCAGGCCCTACGATTTCAGAGAGGTGGGTCAAAAACGCGATCACGTCATGCTTGGTGACCGATTCAATTTCATCAACGCGTGTGACATCAAATTCAGCTGCACGACCTTTTTCCCAAATAACGGCGGCGGCCTCCTTTGGCACTATGCCCAATTCCGCCATCTTATCAGCAGCATGAGCTTCAATTTCAAACCATATTCTAAAGCGCGTTTCAGGCGCCCAAATCTGGGTCATGTCTTTGTGGGAATAACGGGGTATCATGGACAAACCTTTGTGTGCGGAGGCCTTAGCAAATGACATGCGCCGTGGCGAGACTCAATTCAGTTTGAATGGAACAGCAATAAGGCGGCGGTCTGCACCTTCGAAGCCCTGGCGATACACGCCAATGACTGCCACCATCTGCCCGGATGTTGAGCCACCCACGGGTTGCACCACGGCTTCAATGTCGTAACCAACTGCACAAAATCTGGATTTGGGGATTGCCTTGTCAACATGCAGGAGGGTGACCGCTCCTGACTTGTTGTTCTTGATTTCTAATTTATATCCTACAACACCAAGGTCAGCTTCGCAGCCGGCGGGCAGTGGCACCTCCACCTTCGTTGCACGCAAATCCCAACTGCCTTGGTTGTCGGTGTTACCGAAGATCCCCATGCTGTTGTTGTAGTGATCGTGAAAGGTCACTTTTGACCGCTCTGCCAAAACTTCTGAAAACGGATTGGCCACCAGATATTCGGCGTCACTGGTGATTGCGAGTGACCTTAAAATGGCTTCAGCATCCTTCTTTGCTTTTGTCCTGACCGCTGAAACCGACAACGTTTCGTCTTCCAGTAGCGCCGATACCGGCGTTCCGGCCACCCAGTTGTCGGCAGTGATGTCCAAAACGAAAACGTCCGCATAAGCAAAACCAGAGCCATCCTGAATGCCATATTGTTCAAAGGCAAAGTAACGGGCGTCCGCAGAAAACCCGAGTGCCCTGAATTTTGCGCCATCAGCGGCTTGTGCGAAGCATGGAACACTCAAGATGAAAAGCGCAGTGATAAGTCTCAGCATTACAGTCCTCAAAGGAGTCAGGGATTATCAGGCGCCAGCACGCCATTTGACCATCTATACCAGACATAGGGCTGTTGCTGCAGGTCACCAGCGGCATTGAAACGTAACGGGCCAATGATTGTCGTCACTTCGCTGCCTGTCGTCAGGTAGGACGCCATGGCGCGGGACTCATTGACACTGCGGGCTTTGGCAGCGGCCACAAAAACTTCCACCGCCGCGTAAGATGCCAATGTGGCGCCGTCAATCTGGCTGAGTTTTGCGCGTTTTGCAGCATTTGCCAGAAATGCATTATCCTGCAAAAAACTCACCCGGGTGCCGTTGGACGCGTCGCTGGCACGGGCAAGATAATTTTCAGATTGAAGAAAGTCAGGCCCATATATCGGCGCGGTTGTATTCAGTGTACGGATTGTTTTTGCTGCGTCTGCAGCGTCCGGGGCCTGCAACGCCAAGTACACCGCTGAGGCCACGATGAGTCCCGGTTCTTCCGGCAGCTTGACTGCGCCCGGCTTTACAGTGATGACGATTGTACCCGGAAGCACGTTCATAAAACGCTTGGCCATGGCTGCAGTGTCCGACTGACCATCAGTGATCAAGTACACAGCACTGGCCTGGCTTTCAGCCTTGATACGGGTGGCAGCGAATTCACCTTGCGCGTCGTCGCGGCCCGTTAATCTGAAGACGTTCCAAAGATTCTTGGAGGTCAAATCCGAGGCTGTAACAGACGGGTTGAACATCAGTATTCCAGCGTTGGTGTATGCGGCTGCTGCCGCGAGGCTGGCACTTGCACAAAAGTGCCCCACGACCATGCGTACATCTCTGCTGATGAATGTTTTCGCAACTTCAGCGGCGCGTTTGGCGTCACAGGCATCATCGCCCTCCACGATGGCCAAGGTTTCGCCGTTGATACCGCCTCCCGAATTGACGTCAGCGACGGCCGCAGCTGCCCCGACACGCAGTTCATTGCCGAAGGCGGCGTTTTGACCCGTCAAGGGACCAGCCACGCCGATCAATATTTCAGCCCGCGCAGGCCAGGTTAAGCAAATGCAGAAGAGCAGGGCAGTGAAACGGCGCAAGTGCGACTCCAGACTGTTTGTTACAGGCAAACTATGGCGAAGCGTTCGTCAACTGCAAGCCACAAAAAAACCGCCCGGATTTCTCCGGGCGGCGATTTCAGCCAAAGCTGAAGAACTGACTATTTGTTCTGAATGTAGGTGAACGTGCCGTCAGCTTGCTTCGTCCAGGTATAGAGAACGTAGTCTGGACGGGTGATGTCGCCTTTGGCGTCGTAGCCAATGTCGCCAATCACAGTTGTCCATGGACCGCTTGCCTTAATGGCAGCGCCAACAGCTTGCGCGTCATCCGATTTGCCAACCTTGTTGGCCGCAGCCGCTACAATTTGCAGGGCAGCGTAGGAGTACAGCGTGTAAGCTTCTGGTTCGAAGCCTGCGGCACGGAACTTCTCAACTGCAGCTTTTGCATTTGGGTTGTTGCGTGGGTCTGGAGCAAACGTCATCAATGTGCCTTCAACGGCTGGACCAGCGATCGCTGACAGTTCGTTCGACACAATGCCGTCGCCGGACATGAACGTGGCTGTCAAGCCTGCGTCAGCAGCCTGGCGCTTCAGCAAACCGTATTCCGTGTGGAGACCACCGAAATAGACGAACGATACACCAGCGTCCTTCATCTTGGTGATGAGGGCTGAGAAGTCCTTGTCGCCAACGTTGACGCCATCATAGATGGCTTCGGTTACGCCAGCAGCGTTTGCGGCCTTCTTTGTTTCGTCAGCCAGACCTTGGCCATAAGGCGTCTTGTCGTGCAGAACGGCAACTTTTGCGTCCTTGAAATTGGCGGCAATGTAACCACCGGCAACGGCACCTTGTTGGTCGTCACGACCGCAGGTGCGGAAAGTGTTCCACAGGCCGCGCTCAGTCAGCTTCGGGTTGGTAGCTGACGGGGTGATCACCAGTGTGCCATTTTCAGCGTAGATGTCTGAAGCAGGAATTGTCACGCCAGAGTTGAAGTGACCAACAACGTATTTCACGCCGTCAGCAACAAACTTCTGGGCAACCGAAACGCCTTGCTTTGGATCTGACACGTCGTCACCGAATGTCAACTTGATCATTTCTCCGTTGATACCGCCAGCGGCGTTGATTTCAGCAGCAGCAGCTTCAGCGCCTTTTTGGAGCTGAGCACCGAAAGCGGCGTTTGGACCCGTCAAAGGACCGGCAACACCGATAAGGATGTCTGCCCAAGCAGCACCTGAAACAGCCGTCATAGCTGCGAGCGCGAGGCCCGACATAAGAATTTTCTTCATTATCACAACTCCCTGTGTGTGAGATTTAGGGTCTTTAAGAAATGTCCCTTCGCGGTGTTTCTGGAACACCACTTAGAAACAAGATTTGCCGAATTTTCAGCAAATGTCACGCTGAATCCGCTTGAAAACCAGAGGTTTTCGATGGGATCAGACGAATTGGTTAAGCGTGGCCTTTGTTGCGCCAACTGATAGGCGACGCCTTTTCGTAAAGCCAGTGGTATTGGCGGGTCATTTGATTGGTGCGGGTGAAACGATAGGCGAGATATGCAACGACGCCCAAGAGCGCTGTGTCGGTGAGGAAACGGTTGAGACTGATGAAAGGTGCCTGGTAAAGGGCGTGGTGCAAAAACCGCGTTGCAAGGCCGAGGGCGATAACGCCGAAAACGAGGTTCCACAATGGCTTCCAGTCATTGGCAATCGAACGCCCGGTCATCCAGGCGGCACCACAGCACAACAACAGAAACACTGATTCACCATAAGCACCGGTTTCAAAGATGTGGCCTGAGAGAATATCCAAAAACATGATGCTTACTCCTCAGTGCCCGCCGCCCTCGAGGTACGCGGCGCGTACCTCTGGGTTGGCCAGTAAATCTTTGCCACTGCCGCTCAATGTAATTTGGCCGTTGACCATGACATAGCCGCGGGTTGCCAGCTTCAAAGCCGCAAACGCGTTCTGTTCTACCAGAAACACAGTCAAGCCCTTGGTTTCATTCAAAATGCGGATGGCATCAAAAATCTGCTTCACAATGATCGGGGCCAGACCCAGCGACGGTTCGTCGAGCAAAAGCAGTTTAGGCCGCGCCATCAAGGCCCGACCAATTGACAGCATTTGTTGTTCACCGCCCGACAAGGTGCCGCCGCGCTGGTTGATGCGTTCCTTGAGACGGGGGAACAGCTTGAAAATACCTTCAACGTCTTCATCGAAGTGTTTCAAATTATCGAGGCTTGCGCCCATCTGCAGGTTTTCACGCACTGTCATGCGTCCGAAAATACGGCGTCCTTCAGGTGATTGCGCAATCCGCAGACGCGCAATGTCGTGGGTCGGCATCTGGGTGATGTCTTGACCTTCAAATGTCACTGTGCCGGTGCGGGCTTGCGGTTTTCCGCAAATCGTCATCATCAAGGTTGACTTCCCGGCACCGTTTGCACCGATCATCGCAACAATTTCGCCCTTGTGAACTTCAATATCAATGCCTTTCAAGGCCTGAATGTTGCCGTAAAAGGTTTGAACGCCGCGCGTCTTCAACAGGGGTTCTGAAGTAGCCATTATTTACGCCCCTTGGATATCGTGGCCTTTGTAGCTTTCTTGGCCAATGTCTTGGCTTGTGTCACCCACTCTTCGCGGGCGATACGGCCATCAAATTCGAGATAGGCTTCAGCTTCCACGATATCAGCTTTTTTCCACGCTGCGATTTGGGCAAATGTGCGCACACCGTGGCGGTTGAGCTTGCCTTCATTCACAGGCCCAATGCCTTTGATCAACTTCAAGTCATCTTTGCTTTGAGGCGGCGTTGCTGCTTTTCTTGCGGGCGCTGTGCGCGCCACTACTTTTGTAACGACAGGTGCGGCGGCGACGGCAACAGAAGCCGCTTTCGCCAAAGCTGGTGCCGCAGCCATGGGCATATCAATCAATTTAACGGCTTCATCTTCGTCAACACCCAAGTAGGCTGCGATGACCTTGGGGTCATTCTTCACACTCGTGGGGGTGCCATCCGAAATTTTTGTACCATATTCCAATACGACCACGTGATCGGATATTCCCATGACCACGGACATGTCGTGTTCGATGAGCAAAATAGAAGTTCCGGTGTCTTTGCGGATGTCCTTGAGGAGCGTGTTCAGTTCCAGAGACTCGCGCGGGTTCAGGCCAGCTGCAGGTTCATCAAGACACAACAATTCAGGGTCGGTGCACATGGCACGCGCAATTTCCAAGCGGCGTTGTGCGCCGTAGGGCAAGTCACCCGCAGGGTCGTCAGCACGGTCATAAAGGCCGATGCGTTTCAGCCAATCGGAAGCTTTGTTTGTAGCGGCCTCTGATTTTTCATTATAGCCAGAAAGGCCAAGCAGACCGCCGATGGTGTAACCTGAAGCTTTCATCAACGGCGTGTGTTGCGCCACCAGCAAATTTTCCAACAACGTAAGTCCGGAAAACAAGCGGATGTTCTGGAACGTACGCGCCACTTTCGCGTCGCGGTTCACCTTGAAATCGGGCATGCGTTCCAGCAGATAGCTTTCGCCATTTGAACGGTTCATCTTCATCATGCCTTGAGTTGGTTTGTAAAAACCGGTGATGCAGTTGAACACGGTGGTTTTGCCAGCGCCATTTGGCCCGATCAAAGCGGTAATATCGCCGCGCTTGGCCTCAAACGACAGATCGTTGACGGCAACCAGTCCACCAAAAATCATCGACACATGTTCGACTGAAAGAATAGCATTCGATGTGGTCATCTTAGCCGTGACCTTCCTTGGTAAATTCACCTGAGATTGCTTTGCGTCCTGCATGCAGGAATGCCGTGGGTTGGCGCGTGCCCACAAAGCCCCGCGGTTTGAACAGCATGATGACAACCATGGCGATACCAAAAATCAACATGCGGTAAAGTTCAGGAGTAAAGTTTGGCCCAAACAGCCAATCTGCTTTCAGGAAGTCCAGCTGGCGTAGAAGTTCCGTTCCACCGATCATTGCAATGGCTGCAACGGCGATGCCGCCCAGTGAGCCCATGCCACCCAACACCACAATGGCAAGGATCACGGCGGACTCGATAAAGACAAAACTTTCAGGCGAAACGAAACCTTGGCGAACAGCGAAGAAGGCACCCGCAAAACCACCAAACATGGCGCCAATGGCGAAGGCCGTCAGTTTTGTTGTCGTGGTGTTGATCCCCAACGAACGGCATGCGATTTCATCTTCGCGTAGAGCCTCCCAGGCGCGACCGATGGGCAAGCGTCGCAGACGAATGGTGACATAGGCAGTCAACGCGCAGAGCGCCAAAATGAGATAGTACAAAAATATTTTGTAGTAGGCGGACGATGGTGCAAGACCAAAGCTTGCAGCAAAGCCATCAGGTGTTGCATTGAACTCGTAGAAGCCAAAAAGCGTTGCCTTGGCAATGCCGGAAACACCAAAGCCGCCTTCGGTGACTTCCTTCCAGTTGATCAGGACCAGCCGGATGATTTCACCGAATGCCAAAGTGACGATAGCCAAATAGTCCCCGCGCAACCGCAGCACCGGAAACCCCAGCAACACACCCCAGAAAGCCGACAAGATGCCCGCAAGTGGCAGCAATATCCAAAACGACAAACCAAAATGCAGCGAGAGCAGGGCGTAGGAATAGGCACCGACAGCGTAGAATGCGACGTAGCCCAAGTCCAATAGTCCGGCGAGGCCCACGACGATGTTCAATCCCCAGGCCAACATCACATAGATCAGAATTTGAATGCCAAAATTGTCGACCCACTTCAGTGCGCCGCCTGGACCCAAGAGCATCAAAACAGCCGGCGGATACAGCAGTAGAAAAGCAACGATCAGTTTGTTCCGGTTTGCGCGCAGCCAGCTGGGCGGCGCATCACTGGCCACTTTCAATGCTGCTGCCTTCCTGTCAGATTTGTTTTGCTGATAGGCAGGCATGATAAATGCCGTAAGACAGAAGCGCACGGCGGCTGATAATAGAACCGCAACCAACAGCAATTGCCAGCGTTGTAACAAAATGAATTCATTGCGCATGTTCTGGTCGACTTTAAATCCGATCAGCAGCACGAACAGTCCGAGTGCGACGATACCAGCATAAAACGCATCTTTCAGCGCACGTGCCATCACGTCGTTTTGTGGTTCAACGGTTGCGGACATGTTTAAACCTTTTCAACTTCAGGACGGCCCAACAGACCGGATGGGAAGAAGATGAGAACGATGGCGAGAATGCTGAAAGCCGCCACATCTTTGTAGTCGATGGAGAAATAGCCTGACCACATGGCTTCGATGATGCCGATCAAGAGTCCGCCAATGACTGCACCGGGCAAAGAACCTATGCCACCCAATACTGCTGCGGCAAACGCCTTAACGCCGGGCACAAAGCCCGAAGTAAAGTCTATCACGCCATAATATGCGAGATACAGCGTGCCAGCGACAGCGGCGAGGGCTGCACCCATGACGAACGTGACTGAAATTGTCTTGTCAACATTGATGCCAATGAGAGCGGCCATCTTTTGATCTTGTTCACAGGCACGTTGGGCCCGGCCCAAAGGTGTCTTGTGGACGATGTACCAGAAAACAGCGAGCAGCACGAACGTGGCAATGAACACTGCGGCCTGCTTGTTGGAGATTGTGACCTTTTCGGTGATGGCCAAGAATTCGCCTTCAATCGTCGCGGGAATGGCCTTGTTGCGCGGTCCCTGGGACACTTGCAGGAAGTTTGACAACGCAATCGACATGCCGATTGCAGTAATCAACGGTGCCAGGCGAAACGACCCGCGCAATGGCTTGTAGGCCACGCGCTCTATGGTCCAATTCCACAGACTGGTGAGGACAACAGCCACGGCCATCATGACCATCAGGGTGATTGCGACTGGCACACCGCTTGTATAGCTCGTGATGCCAAGGAACACGATAAGAGCCATAAAAGCGCCAACAGTGAAAATGTCGCCATGGGCAAAATTGATCATGCCGATGATGCCATAGACCATGGTGTAGCCGATGGCGATCAAACCATAGATAGACCCCAAGGTGAGTCCGTTAATGAGCTGCTGGAGAAAATACTCCATTCCGCCCCCCTTATGTTGCTGACGCAGGTGCGCCCTGTGTGTGGCTCATATCGGCCACTTGCCTCTGCTCTTAATCAAAGGGCTTGACGAATACAAGTGATACAAATGTGGGATATCCCCTGAAAAGAAGGTTTGGATAGCGATAAACCCTAGTTTGTTTTGCCGTCCAACCATTTGTCCAAGGCTTCACCAGCAGCGACAGCTATACCAAGAAACTGATTATTGTTGCTCATTGCTCTAAACCGATATATATCGAACTGGAATATATTGGAGTGGGAATTTGAACGTTCGCGATTTGTGTCTGGGCTATCTCTCGCTGCGTGAAGCCACCGGCTATGAGATCAAAAAAGACTTTGAGGAGGGCATGTTTTGCCACTTCATGGAAGCAAGCTATGGCTCAATTTATCCGGCACTCAGCCAATTGGCGCTCGAAGGCATGGTTACCGTTCGGGAAGAGGAGCAATCCGGCAAGCCCGATAAAAAAGTTTACGCGATTACGGACGCAGGTGTGGCGATGCTCAAGAGATCGCTCAATGTTTTGCCTGCGCGGGATAAATACAAATCAGAGTTCTTGTTCATGATGCTGTTGCAAAACCACCTGCCCGTGCATCAACGTATCATTGCAATGGAAAAGCAGATGGCTGATCTGAAAGCCGATTTGATGAGCATTGCAGAATGCAAGCAACAGGGGATGACCGATCCGGCATCAGAATTTGTCATGGGCTATGGCGAGGCAGTGCTGACAGCAGGTGTCACATTTTTAAAAGATAATTTGGCGGCACTGCATGCAAATACAGCGAAACAGGCCGCAGAATAAGGCAACAGGATTGAGGGAAACAATTGATGCGTAAAGTTTTTGGAACGTCTTTATTGGCGGGTTATTTATTGGCAAGTGCTGCTTACGCGCAGGAGGCAACAGCCCCCGCCGCGGCGACAAACAACGCGCCAACAATTTCAGTGATTGTGGCGCAGAAAAAGCAGATTGCGCAGGATTTGGTCGTGACCGGGAGTTTTGCTGCGGGTGCCAATGTGTTGGTCTCCCCACTGGTCAGCGGTTATCCCGTGATCGAGATCCTTGCCGAAGAAGGCGACACGGTAACGGCGGGTCAACTGCTGGCCCGTTTGGATGCCAACGATGTCGATATTCAGCTGCTTCAGAATTCAGCGTCTCTCGCCAGCAATGATGCGGAGCTGGCGCAATCCAAAAACAAAATTGAACAGGCCAAAATCAATAAAGATCGTGCGCTCTCTGATTTAAATCGGACGAAAAAACTGCGTTCAACGGGTGTGAGCACTGTCGAGCAATTTGACCAGCGGCAAGCCGCCTATGACATTGCAGCCGCAGAATTCGAAGCATCGAAACTGGCTTTGGTAACTGCCGAAGCGGGTCGCCAATCCATAGAGGCGACGCGCAAGGAAATGGAACTCCGCAAAAGCCGCACCGAAATCAAGGCTCCGGTTGATGGTTACATCAGCGCGCGTTTGGTGGAGTATGGAACGATTTCCAATCCGGGCGGCGGGGCCATGTTCAACATCGTTGCCAAGGGCCAGGTGAAGCTGGTTGCCGAAGTGCCGGAGTCTGATTTGCCGAAAGTCAAAGTGGGGCAAAAATCGTCCATCGCCGTGAACGGATACGATAAGGCTTTGGTGGGAGACGTTGCATTGATTTCCCCCGAAGTGGACCAGACCACACGCATGGGCAAGGCCCATATCAAATTGGCGGAGGGGGTCCGAATTCCGCTGGGCGCTTTCGGGCGCGCCACAATATCGCTGGCCGCGAGCGAAGGGGTTGCTTTGCCGCTCACTGCTGTAACCTTTGGTGAAGATGGTCCGACGGTTCAGGTCGTCAAAGACGGCAAGGTCGAAGTGCGCAAGGTGATCACCGGCTTGGTAAGCACGACAGATATTGAAATTACCGATGGTGTTGAACCCGGCGAAACGTTTGTTGCGCGCGCGGGAAGTTTTGTTCGGGAAGGCGACGTGGTGAACCCCATTGTTGTCACGCAAGTAGATTAAGGACTGAAGATGAACTGGAATTTTTCTGCCTGGTCGATTCGGAACCCAGTGCCGCCCATCCTGCTTTTTGCTGTACTGCTCCTGATGGGCATTCAGTCGTTCATGCGGCTGCCCATCACACAATTTCCGAATATCGACGTTCCGATCATTGCTGTGACTGTGGGCCAGTCAGGTGCGGCACCGGCTGAGCTTGAATCACAAATCACCAAACGCGTGGAAGATGCTGTTTCGGGGTTGGCAGGCGTCAAGAATATCATTTCTACAATGTCGGATGGCGCCTCATCCACGGCCATCGAATTCCGTTTGGAAGTGCCAACTGATCAAGCCCTGGAAGATGTGAAAGATGCTGTAGCGAAAATCCGCGGCAGTTTTCCAGGTGGCATTGACGAGCCAATTATTCAGAAGATCGACGTTGAAGGGGCGGCAATCCAGACTTACGCGGTAAGGGCGCCGGGTTTGACGCTCGAAGAACTGTCGTGGTATGTGGATGATGTTGTCAAGCGCCAGGTGCAAGGTTTACCAGGTGTTGGTCGTGTGGATCGTTATGGTGGTGCTGACCGCGAAATACGCGTGGATATCGATCCTGCAAAATTGCAGGCCCTGGGCGTCACTGCAAGCTACATTAATCAGCAACTGAGTGCGATAAACGCGGACTCGGGTGCGGGCAAAAGTGAAGTAGGCGGTGCCGAACAAGCCATCCGCACGCTGGGTGGCGCACGCGATCTTGAAAGCCTGAAAGACACTGTTCTGCCTTTGCCCGGCGGCAACCAAATCAAGTTGCGGGATTTGGCGAACATCTCGGACACAACCGAAGAGCCCAAATCCTTCGCGCGCTTCAATGGTGATCCTGTTGTCACCTTTTCCGTGTTCCGCGCCAAAGGATCAAGTTCCGTTGATGTTGGCAACCGCGTTGCGGCAAAAGTCTTGGAACTCGATACACCCAACGAGACTGTGGCGTTCTCGTTGGTCGATGACACCGTGTTCTCGATTTACGGTAATTATCTTGCTGCCATGGAAGGGTTGATTGAGGGCGCAATTCTTGCCGTTATCGTTGTTCTCATTTTCTTGCGTG
This sequence comes from Hyphomicrobiales bacterium, assembly GCA_031421835.1. GTDB lineage: Bacteria > Pseudomonadota > Alphaproteobacteria > Rhizobiales > Aestuariivirgaceae > Aestuariivirga. The sequence continues at coordinate 11,813 of JANOPL010000016.1, forward strand.
ATTGGCGCGCGACTTTGATTTCAGCAATTTCGCTTCCGTTGTCCGCCATTCCGACGTTCTGGGTCATGGACATGTTGGGCTTTTCGCTCAATCTCGTGTCATTCCTCGGTATCACGTTGGCCACGGGTATTCTGGTCGATGATGCCATTGTGGAAATTGAAAACATTGCGCGGCACATGCGCATGGGCAAATCCGCCTATCGCGCGTCAATGGATGCAGCTGACGAAATTGGTTTGGCTGTGATTGCGATCACATTCACAATCGTTGCCGTGTTCGTGCCGGTGTCTTTCATGGGCGGCATTGTCGGGCAATACTTCAAGCAATTCGGCATGACAGTTGCGGTGGCGGTGTTGTTCTCACTGCTTGTTGCGCGATTGATAACGCCGATGATGGCGGCCTATCTCATGCGGTCCCACGGGCATGAAGAAGAAAAAGCAGGGCTTGTGCTGCGTGGTTATGTGAAGTTGTTGCGGTTCTTGAATTGGGCGCCGAAACTCACCAGCCAGCGGATCAGGTTCATGCCTGAAGGTCGTGTCTGGCAACCACGCGTGATGAGCTATGTCACCATTGGTTTGGCATTTCTTGTATTGATGGGCTCAACCTCCTTGATCCCGCTGTTGCCAACCGGCTTCATCCCGCGCGGTGATGAATCTCGATTTGTCTTGGGCGTGGAATTGCCGCCTGGTTCGCGGCTTGAAGAAACGTTGAAAGTGACCGAGGGCATGGCGTCCACGATCCGCAAGAATACTGACGTCAGCCATGTGTTCGTGTTGGGTGGCGCTTCGCCGACAGGTAGCCAAGAGGCGCGCTACGCTACCATTTTTGTGAACTTGGACAAGCGGGACCACAGTCTGGTTGCCGGCATTGCCAATAGTTTTGTGTCGGGTTTCAATCGGTTTCTTGGACTTTCACTTCCCAAAATGAAAACCAATGGGCGTGAAACGCCCCAGTGGGAGGTTGAGAACGCCGTGCTGCCGCAATTGGCTGATTTGCCGGATGTGCGTTGGTATAAGGTGACTGAGCGCAATACGCGGGAAATTGAATTCAACCTGTTGTCCAACGATCCAGTTGCTTTGGCAAACGCCGTTGCGCAACTTGAGGGCGCGCTACGAAAAGAAGCAACCTTACGCTCTGTCATGGGCATTGGCGCTTTGGATCGTCCAGAAGTCAAGATTGTTCCGCGCACGGAAGAAGCGGCGAAGCTTGGCATTACAGCGGCTGAAATTTCCCAGGCTGTCCGGGTTGCGATGATCGGCGACTTTGACACGTTGCTGGCAAAATTTAATGCAGGTGACAGATTGTTGCCCATCCGCGTGCAGACACCCGAGTCGGCTCGTACACAGTTCAGCGACCTCACCAACCTTCGCATCATTACAACCGGCGGACAAACCGTTCCTTTATCGTCCGTTGCTGATGTAACGTTTAGCCAAGGTCCAAGCTCTATCAAGCGCCTGAATCGGCAGCGGCAGGCAACCCTTGGTGCCGACCTCATGCCGGGAACAGAATTGGGCACAGCGACTGAACGTATCAACGAGGTCGCGAAGTCCTTGAATTTCCCTGCCTCGGTCAAGATCCAGGAAGGTGGCGACGCGGAAATCCAAGGCGACATCAATCGTGAGTTTGTGAAAGCAGCAAGCCTTGGTATTGTTCTGATGCTTGGTGTTTTGATCCTGTTGCTGGGCAATATCTTCCAACCTTTTGCCATCATCCTGACGTTACCGTTGTCAATCGGTGGTGTTGTGATCGCGCTTTTGACGTTTGATAAAGCGTTTTCCATGCCTGTGATCATCGGGATGCTGATGTTGATCGGCATCGTTGCCAAAAACGGTATCATGCTGGTTGACTTTGCGGTCGAGCGTGTGCGCCATGGCATGACCCGCATGGATGCGATTATCGACGCGGGCCGCAAACGTGCAAGGCCGATCGTCATGACCACACTCGCCATGGGTGCCGGCATGTTGCCGTCCGCCATGGGCATCGGTGAAGGCGGCGAGTTCCGCTCGCCCATGGCCATTGCCGTGATCGGCGGTTTGATTGCCGCGACGTTCCTCAGCCTCATCTTCGTTCCGTCATTCTATATTGTGATGGATGATCTGGCGCGTTTGACCAACTGGTTGTTCAGTCGCTTCATCGGGGCCACTGACGAAGCGCCGGTTGCCAGTGTTGAGGAGTTGGCAGCGCAACAATCCAAGACTGAAAAGACCTTGGAACAACTGGCCGACAAGATTGACGACATTGAAGACATGGTGACGAAGCGCCGTTTGAAGGCGGCGGAATAAACTTACTAAAGTTGCGAGAGGCCTTGTGCGATCCGGTGCAGGGCCTTTTCCAAATCCGGCTCACTGGCCGCAAACGACAACCGCAGCGAATTTGGGGCACCGAAGGCTGAACCCGGCACCGTTGCAACGCCATGCGTGTCAAGCAACCAGTCGCAAAGCTCATCCACCGTCATCATCGTCATATTGCCAGCTGATTTACCCAGAAAAGCCGACACATCGGGAAACGCATAAAACGTAGCGGGAATATCGGCGATGCGAAGGCCCGGAATGTTCCGCAATTTTCCGACCACCATGTCGCGACGATACTGATATGCTTTTCGCATCATCTCAACGTCATCGCGCGATCCTTGAAGTGCCACCATCGCGGCACGTTGCACAAATGCGTTGGCCCCCGCCGAAATGATGCTTTGCATGCGGGCCATGGCTTTGGCGACCGGTTCAGGTGCTGCTGCATAGCCGAGGCGCCAGCCTGTCATGGCAAAGCCTTTTGAAAAACCGTTCAGAGTGATGGTGCGCTCCAACATGTGGGGCAGGGTGCCGAAAGACGTCAATTCGCCCTCGAACAAAATATATTCGTAAATCTCATCGGCAAGCACCATCATCTTCGGGTGTTCGCGCACCAGCGTTGCAATCGCTTCAAGCTCGACTATGGGCCACACTGCACCTGTCGGGTTACACGGCGAGTTGATGATCAGCAATTTGGTTCGGGATGTGATTGCAGCCGCGATGCGGCTGGGCGGAACGCGATAATCTTCTTCGACAGCCGATTGCAGCACCACGGGAGTTCCACCGGCAAAGCGCACGCTGGCCTCATAAGACACCCAATAGGGTGCGAGAATGATCACTTCATCGCCTTCGCCGATGATTGACAAAATTGCGTTGTTGATGGCCTGCTTCACGCCATTGGCGAGGACGATGTTGTGGGCTGGATATTGCAGACCGTTTTCGCTGGCCAACTTCCGCGAAATGGCCTCCTTCAATTCGGGAATCCCGGCCACGGGCGCGTAGTGGGTGTGGCCGCTTTCCAGGGCTTGCGTTGCAGCTTCGCGAATGTGTTTTGGCGTGTCAAAGTCCGGTTCGCCCAATGTCAGTGATACGACATCGTGGCCCTTGGCGCGCAATTCCCGTGTGCGTTGGGACATGCGGATAATGGCTCCTTCATCAGCGGATGAGGCGCGGTGCGATAAAGCTGCTGATGCATCAAAGGTCTTGGTCATTGCGGTTCTATGCCAGCTTGTGCTTGCGGCGTCGAGTGCAGGGGGCTAAGGCGTGGCCATGAAAAAAGTGTATTTGATTGCCTTTTGTATTGGCCTTGCGGCGTGTTCGCAGAAAGACAATGGCGTGCGTGTGGGAACCGATAAACCCGCTGCGAAGAGCGCAATTCCAAAACCAGTGAGCCGTTCCGAGCCGGTGTTCTACAATGGCAAAACTTATCGCGTAAACCTGACGCCCGGACGTGACGGCATTTACAATGTGGCAGTGAACGGCATGAATGGCGGACAACAGAAAGATGCTGTTGCCGTGGCCACATCATCTGTTCGCTACTTCGGTTGCCCCGATGGCAAGACCGGCAAGTTAACCGATGCGCCGGTCTACGATGGTGGCAGTTGGAAAATGTCTGCGCGATGCGGTTGATACTCAGACTATTTCAAAGCTCGCGAGGGGGAGCAATGAAGCGCTTACTGCAAGCTGTCGCCCTTGCTTTTGCGATTATTCTGCTTGATGTGCCTGGCCTGAATGCGCAGGAACCGGCGGCTCTGCCTGCTGATTCCCCAACAGAGATTGTTGTTGCAACGCGTATCCTGCCGCCGTTTGTGGTTCAATCGCCAAACGGTTACTCCGGCTTTTCCGCAGAACTGTGGAATGAATTGGCCAGTAGAACAGGCGTAAAGTTCACCTGGAAAGTCACCGAGAATGTAAAAGCCATTCTCGCCGCCGTGGAAGCTGGTGAAGCCCAGGTGGGCATCGCTGCAATTTCAGTGACGGCTGCGCGCGAGCAAAAGTTTGATTTCTCGCAACCGATGTTTGATTCAGGCCTTCAAATCATGGTTCCTGAAGGCGGCGACAGTGGGTTTTCACTGCGCCAGTTGCTGGGGTATTTCACGCAAGGTGCCATGCCTTACTTGCTGGGAACCTTGGGGCTTTTGATTTTGATTCCGGGTCACGTGATGTGGTGGGCGGAGCGCAAGCATTCTGAACATTCGTTCTCGAAATCCTATATCCCCGGAATTTTTCAAGCCATGGCGTGGGCCTTGAGTGCGGCTGCCGGGCAACAGAATGGCGATCCCAAATCGAGTTTGGGCCGTGTCATGTCGGTGGTGGCTATTTTCATCAGCTTGTTGTTTCTGACCTACTGGCAGGCTGAACTGACGTCCAGTTTTACGGTGCAACAACTGCAGGGAGAAATTTCCGGCCCGGATGATTTGCCTGGTAAAATTGTGGGTACCACAACAGGTTCGACGGCTGCTGCATTTCTGAAGAGTAAACAAGCGAAAGTAGTGGAATTCCAGTCGATCGATGAAGCGTTTGTTGCCTTGGACAAAAACAAACTTGACGCTGTGGTTTTTGATTCCCCGGTGTTGCTTTATCATGCTGCGAATGCGGGACGCGGAAAAGTGCGTATCGTTGGTGCACTGTTCAAGCGGGAGAGCTACGGTATCTTGTTCCCGCGCGGCTCTGATCTGCGCAAGCGGATAAATGAAGCGCTTCTCAACATGCGGGAAGATGGGACGTATGACTCGCTCTATAACAAGTGGTTTTCAGTCACAGAAGGATAGTGCTTGCACGTCATTCTTGCTGCGCGTCAGGTTGGGGCCGTTTGTGCAAGAAAACGGTCGCGCAAGGCTGTGTTACTGTGCAGTGCTTTGGCGAGAAGCGAAAAGCCTGAATAGTCAAGATGCGGATTGTTTGTGGATTTGCATATTGTCAATGATTGCGCAAAAGCCAGTGTAAACAAATCCAGAATTGCTTCTGTGTTCACCCGGCGCTGCGTCGTGACGTCATGTCGATGGTGGTGCAGGGTTTGTCCGGCACGATCAGGGAGCTTCGAAAACGAAATCACCACGTCGGATCCCAATGCCTGTTTGAATTGCGCGAGAACGGATGGGTTGTCGGTGGCAACGAAGAGTTTGGATACCCTTTGATGCCGCAGCAATTCCAGGGCTTTTCCATAGTCTGACTCCAAGTCCGTGTGGCGCACGTGAATGGCGTCGAATGGACCATCAATGGACTTCAGCCGTGCCTTCAAAACGTTCACAATGTCATCGTGCACTCTCAGATATTTGGCAGCCCTTTTTGAACGAAGACCTCCACCGAACTGGTGATGAACCAACAAATCCTCATCGTAACTCTTTCTAAAATCAAAGGTGATCGGTTGGTGCTCAGGGTTCAAGGTGTCAAACAGAAACTTGCCCTTATATTCGACGTCGTAATTTGACAGTCTGTCTTTCAGATAGGACGGGAACACGCTCATCGCTGCCAGCGACTTGAGTTTGGGTCGACCATCCAGCAGAAGTGGCTTGGCCCGGGATACAAAATAGTTCGAAAAGCTGTCCCAAAAAGAATACGACTGCTCATATTCGGTGTCGACGAAAACGACCCGCTCGTACCTGGCAGCATACTCACAGCATTTTACGATTTGGCAGAGCACATCATTCAGGCCACCTTGCGGGCGACATAACATAAACTTCGGCATTATGATTTTGCCCAATATTTCTTTTTCTCTTCTGCCATTTTGGAGAAACATTCAAGCTGTGGTCTGCAGAAAATTAGTCGCTCGGCATGCTTGACAGCCATGAAACAGGGCTGCATACACCGCGACGCGCCGGATTGCTTACTTGCAGCCGTTGCAATTGACTGACGCGATTCGGGAGAGTGTCCCGAGTGGCAAAGGGGGGGGACTGTAAATCCCCTGCTTTACGGCTTCGTAGGTTCGAGTCCTACCTCTCCCACCATCGCTTTCTCGGAGGCGGTACGGATCGAAATGTCAGTGTGTTTTGGGAGTAGAGTTGCGGGTGTAGCTCAATGGTAGAGCAAGAGTTTTCCAAACTCAAGACGAGGGTTCGATCCCCTTCACCCGCTCCAATCCCGCATTTTTCAAACCCTCGATTTTTAAGGTCTGGCGCTGCCGCGCTGGAGGGTTCGATCCCCTTCACCCGCTCCAACGCCTCCGAAAATCAGCAAAATCCCACTGAATTGCGCACCCTAGAATTGACAGCCCATATGTTTGTTGCGGCATCATGACGTGCTAATGGCTTGAAAGTTGCAGCTTTTATTCAATCGGGAGCAATTGTCTCAGATTGGAACACGGCATGGAACAGCAAGAACGTTGGTTAATACCTCTCGCAATTGCGCAGGCGGCCTTGGTTGCAACGGTCGTCGCACTGACCAACATGGAGGTGCCGCAACGCGTCCAATTGTTGTTGTTCCAGGATCGCTCCGGCGCCTTGTTGATGACAGCAGGTTTCTGGGGTCTAGCCTTGATCAGCATGTTTGCCATACTGGTTCACTCCAACACCTTGGTAAGGCTGTTTTGGGCCGTAGTGGTCAGCGTTGGCGGAGCCGTTGCGTGGGGTTTTCAGGATGCCGCGAAACTCGAGCTCAGCATTTTTGATTTTCTCAGCTTTTGGGAAGCGCGTCACGAAGTCGGCAGAGCTGCCGCACTTTATGGCCATTCGTTTCTCTGGGCTGGCTTTGTGGCAATTGCGGGTGTCATTGCCTTTGCATTGCCGCTTATCAGCCAAGCCGTCGGTCAGCGCCGATTGAAACGCTTCACCGCTATCCTGCCTGTTTTGCCAATCATCGCCATTGCCGCGTTGGTTTATGAAAAACAGGGGCAGGGTTACTTTGCCATGCCCAAGCAGTTTTCACAGCTCTCAATGGCAGGTTTGACGGCGATGAAAATTGGGTTGAAGGCGCCGCAGCCCCGCGAGGCGTTGACACTTAAACCGACGACCCAACGCAGCAGTGAAAAAATACTTTTCCTTGTCGATGAAAGCATCCGGCCGGATTACTTGAATGCGCTGCCCGGCAACCCTCAAACTCCTGGGTTTGCCAGCTTTGCGCAGCATATGGTCAACTATGGACCAGCGGCCTCCGGCGGAATATGCAGCAATTACTCCAATGCAATTCTGCGTTTTGCAGCGGCACGCGCTGACCTTGGTGGTCAGATCAATACCAATCCCACGCTTTGGCAATACGCAAAGGCTGCCGGTTACCGCACTGTCTATATTGATGCACAAGCTGGAAATGTGAAAAACAGCAGTCACTTGCAAAACTTCATGACGCTGGATGAACTTCAGTTTGTCGATCAAACTTACAGCTTGTCAGATGCTGAACCCAGAGATGCAGATTTTCGGCTGCTCGATATCCTGGAGAAAGAGCTTTCTGCATCGGGCCCGGTTTTCATTTACGCGAACAAGCAAGGCGCACATTTCCCATATGAAATGAATTACGACACAGCCCTCGCAGCCGATGCCAACTCACAGGGTAAAGTAGCTGAGATCACCACGCAGTCCATAATCGGTACTTACCGCAACGCGATCAATCGCAACGTCGACCAGTTTTTTGAAAAGCTCAGCACGCAATTGCCATTGAACGGTCTTTCGATGGTTTATACATCGGACCACGGGCAATACTTCGAGCAAGGCGTTGCGACCCATTGCGTTGCTTCAGGTGCGCAGCCGCAAATGGCACTGGTTCCGTTGTTTGCATTCAGCGCCAATCCCTATCTCCAGACTGCGCTTCGCCAGGGCGCTGAAAAATCGGTTGGTCGCGCCAATCATTTTCAAATTGCGCCAACCCTGGTGGAATGGATGGGTTTCGAGCCGCAGGTGATCGCAAAGCTGCACCCTGAGAGTTTGACCAAGGGCTCATCAGAGCAGGCCGCATTCTCCCATGGTGACGTGTTTGGAACCTTTGCACCCACAGTTGAGATGCAGAACATCGATCTCAGCAAAAGCTATCTGGAAAAAGCAGACAACACAGTGGCCAGCATCTCGAATGCTGATGACCAAGGGCAGGCCGAATGAAAAAGTCGAAATCAATGGCACGGATCAATCAGCGCGCAAGACCTGAACCTTCTCAATTGATGAAAGCCTTGCCAAATTTGGTGACATTGGCGGCGCTTGCCAGCGGCATGTCCGCTATCATGTTTGCCATCAACAATGCTTTTGCAAGTGCGGTAGCATTTCTTGTTGTCGCGATGGTGCTCGACGCCTGTGATGGACGTGTTGCGCGTTATGTGGGCACCTGTTCAAAGTTTGGTGCGGAACTCGACTCGTTGTCCGATATTGTCTGTTTTGGCGCAGCGCCCGCCTTATTGTTATATATCTGGGGTCTTGATGAGAAAGCATTGTTGGGATGGGTTGCGTGCATCACGTTGACATCGGCCACTGCCTTGCGTTTGGCGCGGTTTAATGTTGCGGTTGATGATCCCAACAAGACGGTTTGGTCAGGCGCATTCTTTCAAGGTGTGCCGTCGCCTGCGGGTGGACTTTTGGCGTTGTTTCCTTTTTATCTCGCGCAGGCTGGTGCCATCAGCCTTGAAACCAGCCAGACGTTTGCCATGCTTTGGGTGCCTTTTGTCGCTGGTTTGATGGTCTCGAATATTCCCACCTTTTCGGGCAAGTTGGTGGGGCGGGTTTTGTCTCGGGTCTGGACATTGATGACGATGTCGATTGTCGTGTTGACGTTTGCCTTGCTGGTGCACGGCGTTTGGGTTGCGGCGATTATTTTGACTTTGGGTTATGTGCTTCTGCTTCCGCTCAGCATCATGCGTTATCGCCATCTGTCTGCGCGGGCGTGAAGGACTGAGGCTTTCCACTTGCGGTGGACTGCAAATTTTTCTAAGGAGCCCCCACTTTCGAACAAGTGGAGAGTCACATGGCCAAAGAGAAATTCAACCGCGACAAGCCCCATTGCAACATTGGCACGATTGGCCACGTTGACCATGGCAAGACCTCGCTGACCGCAGCGATCACCAAGATCTTGGCTGAGAGCGGTGGTGCGACGTATACCGCCTA
>JANOPL010000017.1:0-9006 GCA_031421835.1 Hyphomicrobiales bacterium
TCCAACTACGATTTTCACAATCGGAGTTCTATTGCTGACCCGCGGCAGGTGGGTGCCGTGGCTCTCCATCATTCCTATTCTTTGGTCGATTGTAGGGTTAACAGCAGCACTTCAGCTTGGTATTCCTGAGGATTTGGGCCTTCCGATCACAGGGGCCATACTTATAGTGTACCTTGTTTTAGATATAAACAATGCGCGACGAGGTCGGGAACACACTTCGGATAGTCTCGGGCAGTCCAGCCAATGAACACTCTGCTCACGCCATCAAATTCCGAATCTGAACCTGATCAGTTCGGTATGAAATTATATTCGCGCGCACGGTCAGTTCTCGCCATCTCTTCATTCTTCGTTTTCACCTTTGCTTGGTCTTGGGTGTTGGGCTTCGCAGCCATTTACACTAAAGTTAACGGGCCAATTTTGAGTATGGTCCTCTCAATTGCCTCAGGCTTTGGACCAAGTATCGCAGCACTCCTGACCGTCATTGTTTTCAGCGTTCGGTCTGGCTTGTTCACTTGGCTTAAAAGTGCGCTCAACTGGCGCGTGGGCTGGCAATGGTACGCACTGGCGTTTTTTATACCGCCGCTGATGATGTTGCTTGCTCAAGTAGTTCATTGGGCTTTTGGCGGAACTATTCCCACATCACCAGCCGTTGGCCACATTCCACTCACCATCGCAAATTTCGGCCTTGTCTTTCTCATCGGCGGCCCGCTGGGCGAAGAATTTGGTTGGCGCAGTTATGCGGTGCCAGCACTGGGCGCTAAATTGGCCTGGCGTACGGCAAGCTTGCTGATTGGCGTTATATGGGGTCTCTGGCATTTGCCGTGGTTCTTCACAGCGGGCACAGCTCAATCTCAAATGCCGTTTGTTGTCTTCATGCTGAATATCATTGCAGGCTCTGTGTTGTTTTCTTGGCTCTTCCTGCGATCAGCGGGAAGCGCCATTCCAGCCCTCATTGCGCACACTTCTCTCAATGCATTCGCAGGCATACTTTCAATTATTCCGACAGCAGAGACGTCGCGTCCCTACGTTTTGGTGACAGGCATTCTGGTCGCTTTTGCCTGCTGGCTTCTACTTCGACCAGACGAATATTTAAAGTCAGGTGAACTGCGATGATGATGCTACTTTTGTTGCAAGCCATTGTCCCGCTGCTGCTGATCGGGTGGTTAGCATTTGCGCCACCGAGTAGCTCTGTTGGTTTTTGGATACAGGCTGTGGCGACCGGTATTGGAATTCTGGCAATTCTTTTCAGCGGTCTGTGGCTTTTTCCGCCGTGGTGGTCGCCTTACGCGTTTGGTATTTTGTTCATCGCTACTGTCATCTGGGGTGTCGTTCGACGCCAAAGTGCGGGAGTTTGGCCAAGCAAATTGGTGCATTGGCTTTTTGCAACTGGATTTGCGGCATTGGGCCTGTTTGCAGCGAATGAATTGCGCCTTGCCATCACCGCTACAAAAATCCCAAAAGTCGCAACACTGAATTTGGACTCGCCCTTTGGACCCGGAACTTATCTGGTCGCGAACGGCGGCTCAGGAATGGCAATGAACGCTCATGCCGATGCGCTCGATCAATCCATTTCCGTTCATAAGGCATATTGGGGAACGTCTTATGCGGTGGATTTCGTCGCAATTGATCAGTGGGGGCTTCGTTCCAGTGGTGTGATGCCTACTGATCCGCGTCAATACTTCGTCTTCGGCAAGCCCGTGATTGCTCCGTGTGAGGGGGAAGTAATCACTTCGGTAGATGGTCTTCCTGATATGCAGGTGCCGCTAAAAGACGAGCCGCATCTTGCAGGCAATCACATCGTTTTGCGCTGTGCCAACGCTGATATCCTGCTTGCTCATTTTCGAAGCGGTTCGGTTGTGGTCCAAAAAGGTCAAAAATTGGCGGTGGGTACACCTATTGCCGAAGTGGGAAATTCCGGCGCAAGCGGCGAACCCCACCTGCACATTCACGCCCAAGCCCCCGGGACAACAGAAGCTCCATTTTCCGGTACTCCGATCCCCATCCTGATCAATGGTCGATATTTGGTGCGCAATGATCGTTTTGTAGCTCGAGAAAATGAAGACCAATACGGTTTGATCAAAGGAAAAATCCAACCATGATGCGAAGCTCATCTGTGCAACGACACAGGATTGATATTTTACTTGCCCTGATTTTTGGTGTTGCTCGGCCAATTGCTTGCGCCGCCTTGGTTGAAGCCAGAGCTAATTGCGCAAATGACAGATGAGCGACTTCACCCTCCTTTGCCGAACTCATTTCTGCAACGAGGGCTGCATGTCATGCTGATTGCATTCGCTGTTCTGCTGATTTGCGTCTTTGGTGCTGTGAGCGCGCTGTGGGTGTTCAGTCCGGGAACAGCGCCCCTCTTTCTCGATCAAGCTGGAAGGATAGTTGCGGACAGTATTTCAGAAAAACTCCACGTCGACATTAACGGTGTCGCGCAAGGGATGTTCATCAGGGGAAAAGACAAAACAAAACCGGTCCTGCTGTTCCTGCACGGCGGCCCCGGCATGCCCGAGTTTGCAATCAGCCAAAACTATCCAACTGTTCTTGAGGACCATTTCGTTGTGTGTTGGTGGGAGCAGCGCGGCAGCGGGCTTTCTTTCAATACGGACATTCCGCCCGACACTCTGAACGAGCGGCAACTGGTATCCGATACGCTCGCCGTAACGAACTATCTCCGGTCGCGTTTTGCGCAGGACAAGATTTACCTCATGGCCCATTCAGGCGGAACCTTCTTCGGCATTCAAGCTGCGGCACAAGAACCGGAACTTTATCATGCCTACATCGGCGTTGCACAGATGTCGCGGCAGCTCGACTCTGAAAAGCTGGCATACACTTACATGATCGAGCAGTTCAAAACTGGCGGCAACAGCGCAATGGTGGCGAAGCTTGAGAAGATTCCACTCTTAGAGATGCAGACCATGCCATCCTCGTACCGCGCCTTACGCGACGAAGCGATGCATAGCCTCGGAATTGGCACCACGCATTCCATGACGTCGGTGGTGCGCGGCATCTTCATGCCCGTGATGCTCAGCGGGGCCTACACACTGGGAGAAAAGATCAACATCTGGCGCGGCAAATGGTCGGCTGCGTCAACCAACATGTGGAATGATATTCTCGCAACCGACCTCACGTTGAAAGTCGCGAAGCTCGACATCCCCGTCTATTTCATCGGTGGCATTTACGACTACACCGTATCCCACTCCCTCGCCCTTGAATATTTCCAGTTGCTGAAAGCACCGATGAAAGGGTTTTACACATTTCAACACTCTGCTCACAGTCCGTTGTTCGAAGAGCCTGAGAAGTTTGGCTGGTTTTTGCAACGGGATGTTCTCGCAAGATCAATTTCCCTTGCCGACCGATCAGACTCCATCGAAAGAATAACTGAACCATGATCCGAAACTTCGTTCGACGTTATGGGATTTATGTATTCGTTGCGCTGACTTTCGGCATGACATGGACGATTGGCGCTTCCGTCATATTTGTACCTGACTGGTTCAATCTTCACCTCGGCCCATTCAACAACAGTTCGCCTCTGTTTTACTTGGCCGTGGGGGCCCCGAACATTGCCGCTGTTGCCATAATTTTGGTCACGGGCGGTTGGTCGGCAATCCAGGAACTCCTTGGTCGGCTGGTGCGTTGGCGCGTTGGTTTTTGGGTTTGGGTAATTGCACTTGGTTTCCATCCAGCATTGATGTTGGCGGTGGAGCTTGTGGGTCTGGCATTCGGTGACCCTTTGCCGACCTGGAGCAACTGGCAAGCCTTTGGCCTGGGGTTGCTTTCTTTGCCCTTGATCGCGCTGGGGCCGCTGGGTGAAGAGTTGGGCTGGCGTGGTTACCTTTTGCCACGCCTGCTTGAGCGCATGAGCCCGCTGTCCGCCGCCCTTATCCTTGGCACGATCTGGATGATATGGCACGTCCCTGCGTTTCTGATATCGGGCGTGCCGCAGTCCAATATGTCATTCCCTATCTTTGCCATAGGAGGTGTTGCCTTCAACGTATTTATCACGTGGATTTTCTTGAATGCTCGGCAAAGCATCCTGATCGCAGGCATCATTCCTCATGCGCTCGCCAATGCGTGGGGTGACGCTTTTGGCCCAATGACGTGGATAAATGCGGGTGTGCTGGTAGCAGGCGCAATTCTCCTAGTCCGTGTGGTCGGTCTTCGCGATTTGTCGGCGCCTCCAACAACAGAAGGAGAGCCGTTGTCATGATAAAAAGCTGGCTGCAGCGGCACCCTTTACTTGGCTATTTCATACTTGCATTTGGCATCAGTTGGGGTTTGATTCTGGTCAATATGGCAAGTCGGGGGTTCGACCTGACGCCATTGCAGAAGATCGAGGGTGGGACGTTGTTCTTCGCAATGTTGTTGGGACCAAGCGTCAGCGGCTTGATTTGCACGGCAATTCTTGAGGGGCAAGCTGGACTGAGAAAGCTTTGCTGGCGGTTGCTGCACTGGCGGGTCGCTGTACGCTGGTATGTGGTGGTGTTGCTGATCTCTCCAGCAATCTTGCTCATTATTCTGACGAGCCTGAGTGTCTTTGTAGAACCGGCGTTCGCACCGCGTTTTCAGTGGTCGCTTTTTGCGCTTGGCTTGCTTGCGGGCGTCTTCGAAGAAATTGGTTGGACGGGCTTTGCGACACCAAGGCTGTTGGCGCAGGGCAGCGTGGTCCATGCCGGACTAATTTTGGGATTGGTGTGGGCATCATGGCATCTATTGGTCGATTGGCGCTACAACGCCGGAGCAATGGGGGCGGCAGTGTGGCCGATGGAATTTGTCATCACCTATCTTATGACATTGACGCCGTACCGGGTGCTGATGACTTGGATTTACAGCCATACTCAAAGTGTGCTGCTGGCAGTTTTAATGCATGCCAGCCTCACCGGATCATTATTGGTTCTGGTGCCGATTGTGCCGCAGTCGCTGGGTTTCTATTGGCAAGTCGCTTTTGCAAGCGTGCTGGTCACAGGTGTAATTCTCTTCGTCCAACTGGTCGGTTTTCGCAATCTCTTAGTGCAAGACTCAAGGAAGGATTGGATTGAATGAAAAAATCCGCCACGGTTTTTGGGGTTATTTTCGCTTTGCTAGGAGGTCTATGGTTACTCCAAGGGTTGGGGATTGTGCATATTCGACCAATTCTCTGCTTTGCCGATTGTACTGCCATTCAAGGACCGTCGCCGACGTGGGTCGTGACTGGTACAATTACTCTGGCGATCAGTGGACTTCTCTTCTTTTGGTCAATTCGGCATCCTCACTACGTAAAGCCATCCACATTCTTCCGTCAGCGTCACCCATTGTTGATCAGCATAGGGATCGGCGTCAGCGTGGTTGCGCTAGCGATCTGGTGGCGCTTTCAGTTTGACATCGCCGCCGCCCGCGCTCGTGTATCCCAAGGGAGTGTGTTGATCGAGACGGCTTGCGGCGCAATTGAGTATCAAGAAGCAGGAACGGGCGTTCCATTGTTGTCGGCTCATGGCAGCGGCGGCGGTTTTGACCAAGGCATGGCCTTTGCTGCTCCGCTTACAGCGCAAGGCATTCGTGTGATTGCGATGTCGAGGTTTGGATACCTGCGCACGCCCATGCCAGCGGACTCTTCAGCGGAAGCACAAGCCGATGCCCATGTATGTTTGCTTGATGCACTTGGCATCAAGCAAGCTGCTGTCATGGGCGGGTCGGCCGGTGCGCCATCAGCGTTGCAAATGGCCATCCGCCATCCTGACCGTGTTAGCGCCCTCATTTTGCTGGTCCCACTTGCCTATAAACCAGCAACGCATTTGAGTTCGGCCCCGGCTTTAGCGCCGTGGATTGAGAACACAATGATGCGAATCATTGGATCTGACTTTTTATTCTGGGCCGCCACGCACATCGCACGGAACCAAGTTATCAAGTTGGTGTTGGCGACACCGCCTGAATTACTTACAAACGCCAGTGCTTCTGAACAGGCGCGCATCAACCTGATGCTCGATACCATACTTCCAGTTTCGGCCCGCGCCGCAGGTTTGCGCAGCGATAGCTCGGTAGGAAAAAATCTTACAGCGGCAGCCTTGGACAAAGTTCGCGCACCTGCATTAATCATCAGCGCGCGCGATGATGGTTATGGCACCTATGCAAGTGCTGAATACACCGCGAGTCAAATTACAGGTGCAAAGTTCATGGGCTTCGAGATTGGCGGCCATACTTGGGTTGGTCACAATGATGAAGTCATGGCGGCGATTTTGGAGCTGCTGACACAGAATCCCAATTTAGCTGACTGATATTCTTTTTGAAGAAATTGACGTGGATCAAGTTGTGACAAGGGCGATTGTGTCACAATCGCAACATCATGGCTGTGATTGAGAAACTACTCACCCCTACCGAAGATTGGCAGTTCGTCTGAGTAGTTTCCGAGCCTACCGCAACGATTGCACCTGCTGCAAAAGCGGAGGCTGGCGGCCGAAAAGCCCCAATCAACGCAAGGATTTCCCATGACAGCCATTCTCAGCTCCGATGCCGCGATCGAAACAACAAAAACAACAAACAAGTTCGGGCTTTTGCCGCTGGTGGCATTGGTTGTAGGTTCGATGATCGGTGGTGGCGTGTTTAGCCTTCCGCAAAACATGGCAAAAGGTGCTTCGCCCGGTGCAGTGATTATTGGTTGGGCGATTACGGGTCTCGGCATGTTGGCGCTGGCATTCGTATATCAAGGTTTGTCCACAAGAAAGCCGAAGCTTGATGCCGGACCATATGCCTATGCCCGTGCAGGATTTGGAGACTTTGTTGGTTTCAACAGCGCTTGGGGCTATTGGCTCAGCGCGTGGATTGGCAACGTGTCCTATGCTGTCTTGATATTTGGAGCGCTCAGTTATTTTGTTCCGGCATTTGGTGCAGAGGGAAATACCTGGCAAGCGATGGTGGGTGCGTCCGTGTTCCTCTGGCTTGTCCATGGACTGATTCTGATGGGGGTCCGTCAAGCCGCCATAATTAACGTCGTAACCACCATTGCCAAACTAGCTCCAATCCTCATCTTTATCATTGGCGCTTTCGCCGTTTTCAACTTGCCCACGTTTAATCTCGACCTGTGGGGCGCTGGCACGCCTGCACTCGGCGATGTGATGACGCAGGTGAAAAGTACGATGCTGGTCACTTTGTGGGTGTTCATCGGTATTGAAGGTGCGAGTGTTGTGTCGGCGCGGGCCGCAAACCGCGCTGATATCGGCAGGGCCACCATCATCGGCTTTATCACTGCACTTGTGGTTTATTCATTGGTCTCGCTCCTCTCCTTCGGTGTCATGTCACAGCCTGAACTTGCAGCCCTCCCCGGTGCGGCTTCAATGGCAAATGTGTTGGAAAAAGCGGTTGGCCCTTGGGGTTCCATACTGGTGCGTGTTGGCCTTGTGATCTCTGTAGCCGGAGCATTTTTAAGTTGGACACTGTTCGCGGCGGAAATCCCTTATCGCGCGGCGAAGGAAGGTATGATGCCAGCTGTGTTTGCAACTGAAAACCGCAACGGTTCGCCCTCGGGCGCATTGTGGATCACCAACATATCGGTTCAGGCATTTCTACTGCTCACGTTCTACGCGAACTCGACCTATCTATCACTGTTCTTCATCGCGTCTACTGCCATCCTTGTACCTTACGTGTTGTCAGGTGCCTATGCTTTTAAGCTGGCGGTGACAGGCGAAAGCTATGACGCAGGTAATGGCCGTGGGCGCGACATGTTGATTGGGGCTGTCGCAACGCTCTACGGAGCGTGGCTGGTTTATGCCGCCGGACCAAACTATTTATTGATGTGCGCATTGCTCTATGCCCCCGGCATTTTGATTTATGGCTGGGCGCGCAAAGCGCGCGACGAAAAGGCATTCACTGCAATTGAAGCCGCCATCGCCGCAGGCATCGTGCTGGCAGCAGGTATCGCGGGATATTTGATGTGGAGTGGCGCGATCAGCGCTTTGTGAACACAGAAATGAAAGAAAGCACATGACAACTCCTATTTCATTGGGCGCACACTCCGAAGTTGGCAAGCTCAGGACTGTGCTCACCTGCCGTCCCGGGCTCGCCCACCAAAGACTGACGCCATCAAACTGCGATGAACTTCTTTTCGATGATGTATTTTGGGTGCATCAGGCCAAAAATGATCATCACGACTTTGTCGGCAAGATGCAGGAACGCGGCGTTGAGGTTCTCGAAATCCACCAATTGCTGAGTGATGTTTTAGCCGATCCAACAGCACTGACATGGTTGCTCGACCGCAAGTTCACCGAGAACGATGTCGGCATTGGCATGGGTGATGAACTGAAGAGCTGGCTCAAGGGATTGCTACCAAGTGAAACGGCGGAATTCCTGACGGGCGGGATCACCGTCGCTGATTTGCCATTTAAAACCACTGGTATGTTTGGCCGCTATCTTGGACCGCAAGGTTTCATTACACCGCCACTGCCTAATCTGATGTTCACGCGCGACACCAGTGCCTGGATTTATGGCGGGGTCACACTGAACCCCATGTACTGGCCTGCACGACGCGACGAAACTTTACTCACAGCAGCCGTTTATAAATTCCATCCGCGTTTCAACGGCAGTGATGTGAAAGTGTGGTGGGGTGATCCAGAGCAAGATTTCGGCCCCGCCACTCTGGAAGGCGGCGATATAATGCCGATTGGCAATGGCGCTGTTTTCGTTGGCATGGGCGAACGATCCTCACCGCAAGCTGTCGGGCAATTGGCCCGCGCCCTGTTCAAGGCTGGTGCCGCAACACGCGTTGTCGCTTGTCAAATGCCGAAGGCACGATCATCTATGCATCTCGATACGGTGTTTACACTGTGCGACCGTGAAGTGGCCACCAGCTTCGTGGAAGTGGCCGAGCAAATCCGATGCTACACTCTGCGCCCTAGCGAAAAACCTGATGCAGTAGATGTGCGGGAAGAAACAAAGTCGTTGTTTGAACTCGTTGCCGAATGTCTTGAGATCAAACAGCTTCACGTCATCGCGACAGGTGGCAACGCCGCTGAACAGGAACGCGAGCAGTGGGAT
>JANOPL010000018.1:0-2813 GCA_031421835.1 Hyphomicrobiales bacterium
AGATCATGAACAGCTCTGCAGGTTCAATGTGGGATCGTTCATCGGTTCAGTTTGGCGTACTGCGGGCTGACTATCACATCGTCAATGAATGGGACGCCATGGTTGAGGGTCGCGTACTCTGGTCATCAACAACCGAAGAAGCTGATTATGGACTTGTGGCAGCGCTTTACCGTCACTTCGGTGAAAACATGAAAGTTGGCGTGGGATACAACTTTGGTCGTTTCAGCGACGACCTGCGCGATCTCTCGCAAGACGACCATGGTGTGTTCTTGAACGTGATTGGTAAGTTCTAAGAGGTCTGCGTAAACGCCTCTTTTCCAAAACTGTTATATCAGCTAGAGGTCCAATGCATACCATTGGACCTTCAGCATGATTACAAACCAACAAGCTCCCGCCATCGCCGATCTTTACGATCTCTATCAGCGCCGCGTGCCGCGCATGTTCCATGACTATTGCGAAACAGGCAGTTACACCACCTCGACGTTCATTGAAAACACAACGGCCTTCTCGAAATACAAGATACGCCAACGCGTGGCCCGCAATATTGATAATCGCTCCACGGCTTCCACCATGATCGGCGAAAAAGTGTCGATGCCGGTCGCCCTTGCACCGGTCGGCCTCACGGGCATGCAACATGCCGATGGTGAAATCAAAGCCGCGCGTGCCGCTGAAAAATTTGGCGTGCCCTTTACACTGACGACCATGAGCATCTGCTCCATAGAAGATGTCGCCGCGCATACGACCAAGCCGTTTTGGTTTCAGCTCTACGTCATGCGTGACCGGGAGTTTTCGAAGAACCTCGTCGCCCGCGCCAAGGCTGCGAAGTGTTCAGCCCTGGTACTGACACTGGATTTGCAACTGCTTGGCCAACGTCACAAGGATATGAAGAACGGATTATCCGCACCGCCCAAACTCACCCTCGCCAACATCGCCAACATGATGACCAAGCCGCGCTGGTGTTTGAACATGCTGGGCACCAAGCGTCGGCAGTTCGGCAACATCTATGGTCACGTCAAAGGTGTTGAGGACATGGGCTCGTTGTCGGAATGGACCAACAGCCAGTTCGACCCCACGCTCGATTGGTCATCGATTGAATTCATCCGCAAACAGTGGGACGGCAAGCTCATTCTCAAAGGCATCAATGATGTCGATGATGCGATCATCGCCGCAAGCATGGGGGCCGATGCGATCATCGTGTCAAACCACGGTGGCCGCCAATTGGATGGCGCCCCCGCCACCATCGACATGCTCGCCGCGATTGTCGATGCTGTTGGACATAAGATTGACGTCTGGTTCGATAGCGGCATTCGCACCGGCATGGATGTTTTCAAAGCCATCGCCCTCGGTGCCAAAGGCACCATGATTGGCCGTGCCTATGTCTACGGCTTGGGCGCTGCCGGCGAGGAGGGTGTCACCCACGCGCTGAACATTCTGCAAAAAGAACTCTCCGTCACCATGGGCCTTGCAGGTCTGCGCGAGATCAAGGACATCACCCGCGATGCGCTGTTGATGCCCAATCTGGCTTTCACCATTCCCGCCCCCTCAACACCTCGCAACTAAACAGGACAGCATTATGAAACTTCTGCGCTACGGCCCCATCGGCAAGGAAAAACCTGGCATCCTGGATGCGGAGGGAAGAATTCGCGATCTATCTTCCGTAATCCCTGAGTTGGATGGCAAGGCCATCAGCCCTGCAAGTCTGGCCAAATTACGCAAGGTAAAGGTCGATAAGCTCCCCCTCGTGCGGGGCAATCCGCGCATCGGCGCCTGCATTGCCAACCCACAGAAATTCATCGCCATCGGTTTGAACTATTCTGATCATGCCGCAGAGTCCGGTCTGACGGTTCCACCTGAACCTATCATCTTTACCAAGCATGTCAGTTGTCTTTCCGGCCCCAACGACACCGTCACCATTCCACCCAAATCCAAGAAGTCGGATTGGGAAGTAGAGCTCGGCGTCATTATTGGCACCAAAGCCAAGAACATCAAAAGGAAAGACGCGCTGAAACACGTGGCAGGCTATTGCACCATCAACGATCTGTCAGAACGCGAGTTTCAAATCGAACGCTCCGGCCAGTGGACCAAGGGCAAAAGCTACGACACCTTCGGACCCGTGGGGCCGTGGCTGGTGACGGCAGATGAAATCAAGAATCCGCAAAACCTGCACCTCTGGCTCGAACTCAATGGCAAGCGTGTGCAGGACGGCAACACCAAGACCATGGTTTACGGCGTTGAATACATCGTGGCCTATCTTTCGGAATTTTTCACGCTGATGCCGGGCGACATCATCACCACCGGCACCCCGCCGGGCGTCGGCATGGGCATGAAGCCGCAACGCTTCCTCAAACCCGGCGATAAAATGCGCGTGGGCATTGATGGGCTGGGCGTGCAGGAACAGGTTGTGGTCAGGGATAAGTAAGGGCGAATAGCGAATAGTGAGTAGCGAATAGGGGGGCTGACTTTCTATTCGCTATTCGCTATTCGCTTCTCTCATGAACGACAGCAAAAAGACCTTCAAACCCAAGGCCCGTGTAGCCAAGGGCTTTCGTGACAGTGAGGCGGACGAAATCCGTGGCATTCGCGCCATGTTATCAACCATTCAGGGTGTCTACGAATCCTATGGTTTTGAGCCTGTCGAACAACCCTTTATCGAATACACCGAAGCGCTGGGCAAATTCCTGCCTGACCAGGACCGTCCCAACGCCGGCGTGTTTTCTTTTCAGGACGACGATGATCAATGGCTGTCCCTGCGCTATGATTTGACCGCACCCCTCGCGCGCTACGTCGCCGAAAACAACCAAGGACAATTGCCC